>NZ_JBWKPM010000025.1:0-75675 GCF_059418245.1 Roseateles sp. GW821-FHT09B06
GCCTGGGCGTCGACGTGGGCGCGGCGCGGGCCGCGCGCCGCCGGCGCCTGGCCTGCGCCTGCATGGACTGGAGCGAGCGCCGCCCGCATCTGGGCGGCGCCATCGGCGCGGCCTGGCTGCAGGCCCTGCTGGCCCAGGATTGGCTCAGGCCCGAACTGGACAGCCGCGCGCTGCGCCCGACCCGGCGCGGCGTGCAGGGCCTGGAAAAACTGTTGGACGCCGAGGAACCCAAGGCATGAGCAGCAGCGCAGAACCCCGCATCTTCGTCGGCATCGGCGGCTGGAATTTCGAGCCCTGGCGCCAGACCTTCTATCCCCAGGGCTGGCCGGCCAGCCGCGAGCTGGAATACGCCAGCCGCAGGCTGACGGCGATCGAGATCAACAGCACCTACTACAGCTCGCAGAAGCCCGCCACCTTCGCGAAATGGCGCGACGCCACGCCCGAGGGCTTCATGTTCTCGCTGAAGGCCAACCGCTTCGCCACCAACCGGCGCGTGCTGGCCGAGGCCGGCGAATCGGTGCAGCGCTTCATCGACAGCGGCATCGCCGAGCTGGGCGCGAAGCTGGGGCCCATCGTCTGGCAGTTCGCCCCGACCAAGCGTTTCGATCCGGCCGACTTCGAGGCCTTCCTGCGCCTGCTGCCCAAGAGCGTCGCGGGGCTCGCGCTGCGCCATGCGCTGGACGTGCGGCATGCCAGCTTCCGGACGCCCGAGTACCTGGCGCTGGCACGGCGCTACGGCGCGGCCACCGTGTTCACCGAGTCGGGCGACTACCCGGCCATCGCCGACGCCACCGGCGACTTCATCTACACCCGCATCATGCGCACCCATGGCGAATTGCCGCAGGGCTGCGCGCCCGAGGTGCTGGACGGCCTGGCCGCCAGCGCGCAGGCCTGGCGCGAGGGCGGCACGCCGCTGGACCTGCCGCTGGTGGAGCCCGAGCTGCGCGAGGGCAGCGCGCCGCGCGATGTGTTCATGTACTTCATCAGCGGCGCCAAGGAGCGCGCGCCGGCCGCGGCCATGGCGGTGATCGGGCGCCTGGCCTGACCGTCATCTTGGCGGCAGCCATGCCGGCCGCCATGCTGGCCGCGCCTACGCGGTGCTCTCCATCGTCGAGACCCTGGAGATCGATGCGGTGATCGATCCCGCCGACACGCGCGCCCGGCTGGCGCAGGCGCTGCGGGCGGGCTGAAACCCTGGCTACACTCGGTCTGGCGTCGCCGGCGCGGCGCCGGGGAGCGCTGCTTGCAGATCCATATCCCGACCCTGCTGTTGGCCCTGCTGATGGGCTTTCTGCTGCTGACCCTGCAGTTGGCGGTGGCGCAGCGGCGCGATCTGCAGCAGCCGGCGCTGCGCACCTGGGCCCGGGGCTCCTGGGCCATGCTGCTGGGCCTGCTGCTGCTGGCCATGCGTCAGCTGATCCCCTACTGGCTGTCGGTGCTGCTGGGCAATGCCCTGATCGCGCTGGGCCTGGTGCTCTACCACCGCGCGCTGTGCCAGCACCTGCAGCTGCGCCGCCCGCCGGCCTGGGTCTGGGCCGCGCTCGCGCTGAGCTGCGGCTGGCTGGGGCTGAGCCTGCTGCTGGCGTGGACACCGGCGGCACGCACCAGCGTCATGTCGCTGCTGCTGGCCGGCTTCGTGCTGCCCAGCGTCGCGCTGCTGTGGCGCCATGGCTGGCGCGCTGAGGCCTCGCTGCGCATCGTCGGCCTGACCCTGGCGCTGGCCGCGGCGGCCCTGCTGGTGCGCGCGCTGGATGCCTGGCTGCGGCCGGCCGAGTATGCGGCCCTGCTGCAGAGCGGCCTGGGCCAGGGGCTGACCTTCCTGGTCGGCTTCATCAGCCTGCTCGGCTCGGGTTTCGGCTTCGTGCTGGCCTGCTTCGAACGGCTGGCGCGGCGCATGGAGGAGATGGCGGCCATGGACGGGCTGACCGGTTGCCTGAACCGCAGCACCACCGACACCCTGCTGGCCCATTCGCTGGAGCGCAGCCGGCGCGAGGGCACGCCGGTGGCCTTCGCCCTGCTGGACCTGGACCACTTCAAGCAGATCAACGACGCGCATGGTCACCGCGCCGGCGATGCCGCGCTGTGCGCCTTTGCCGCCGAGGTGCGCGCGCGCCTGCGCGGCTCGGACGTGCTGGGCCGTGTCGGCGGCGAGGAGTTCGGCATCATCCTGCCGGGCACCGACGGCCCCGGCGCCGAGCGCCTGATCGAGGAGGTGCGACGTGCGGTGGCGGCGCTGCTGTTGCGCGACGGCGAGGGGCGCGCTATCGCGCTGACCGTGTCGGCCGGGGTGGCCGTGGCGCGGCCCGGCGATGCCATCTCGGCCGACCGGCTCTACGCGCTGGCCGATGCGGCCCTGTACCGCGCCAAGGCATGCGGCCGCAACTGCGTGCAGCTGAGCGCGGCCGAGGCGCCGGTCGCGCGGCCGCTGGCGCAGGCCGCGCCGGGCTCGGGTTGAACGGGGACCAGGCATGACGAGGGGACGCAAGGCATGAGCGATATCAGGGCCGAGCCGCAGGTGCGGCGCCTGCACCAGATCCTGCTGTGGCCGCTGCGCCTGCTGCCGGTGGGCGACGAGCCGGGGGCGCCGCGCCGGCCCTGGGAACTGCTGCTGGCCGACCCCGACCAGCCCTGGCGCGAGGTGGTGGACGAGTACACCGGCGACGCGGCGCGCTTTCACGAGCGCCACTATCAGGAGTTCGTCACCTTCCTGCCCTTCGTGCAGCGTTTTCTCTACGGCGAGGGGCGGCGCGGCGAGGCCGGCATGAAGGTGCTGCGCCGCGAGGACATCGCCCGGCTGCGCCTGCGCACCCGGCCCGAGGCGCCACCGCAGACCCTGGAGGTCGTGCATGTCGACCTGTATTTCTTCTTCGACGTCGATGTGGTGCTGCTCAATGTCGAGCTGGCCACCGGCGATCTCGGCCTGGCGCAGGCGCAGGACCTGATGTACCGGCTGGGCCGCGCCTATCCTTCGGGCTGGGACGCCCAGGGCCTGCCGCAGCACACCCTGGCCGAGGCCGAGTGGCTGGACCGCGAGGGCCGCGTGCTGGCGCGCTCGGATGCCGGCGATCGCGAGCGCTTCCTGGCCCATGTCAGCGCGCTGCGCTCGCCGCGTCTGGCGGCGCACTGGGATTTCCTGCTGCGCCCGCTGGCCAGCGAGCATGCTGAAGCGCCGGGGCTGCTGGCCTTCCGCCAGATCGAGTACTACCGCATGCCGATGATGGCCTTCCTGGCGCTGGACGAGCCGCAGCTGCTGACGCGCGCCGACTTCGTGCGCCTGGCCCTGGTGAGCGGCACGCCGGAGAGCGGCCAGCCCTTTGCCGGCGACCAGTTGCACGACTTCGAGCAGCGCTATTGCTACGACCGGCTCTGGCAGGCCGGCGGGGCCGCGCCCTACACGCGCTATCTGTGCGGTGGCCATAGCCTGGTGGTCGTGGGACGCGCCGACGCCGAGTTCTTCTGCTGCCGCGACCGTGGCGTGCTGGCGCAGTTTCGCCATCAGCATTTCCTGGTGTTCCTGATCGCGCATTTCCAGAAGGCGGCGCTGCTGATGTTCTCCGACCGTCTGGTCGAGGCGCTGCGCCGCCTGGATGTCAACGATGCCGACAATGTGCGGCGTTTCAAGCGCGCGATCCGCTCCGTCTTCGAGGGTTTTCTGCGTTTCTCGCACCGCTACTGGTTCCGCGCGGTGGCCGAGCAGTACCAGACGCGGGCGCTCTACCGCATGAGCGTCCAGCATCTGGAGCTGGAGTCGCTGTTCGCCGATGTGAAGGCGCGCGTCTCGGACATGAGCGGCTACCTTGAGACCGACAGCATCCGGCGCCAGGCCAATACCGTGGTGCGCCTGACCGTGGTCACGATCTTCGGCATGGTGGGCACGATCACGACCGGCTTCCTCGGCATGAATCTGCTGGCCGAGGCCGAGGCGCCGCTGTGGCGGCGTCTGTTGCTGTTTGGCATCACGATGGCGGCCACCATCGCGCTGACGGTCTACACCATGGCCAAGTCCAAGCGTCTGTCGGATTTCCTCGATGTGCTGTCGGACGAGCGCATGAGTTGGGGCACCAAGCTGAGGGCCCTGCTGGCGGTCTGGCGCTGAGCCGCACTTGCATCGGCTCCAGATCACGGGCAGCATGAGCACTGGGCCGGGCCGGCGCCTCGCGTCGTTGCGACTCAGGGAGCGAACAATGACTCACATAAGCGTGGGGCTGGCCGCGTTGCGGCGCCTGGGCGGGAGACGCGTTGTTGAACGCCTGCGGGACCCCTCGGGCCGGTCGCTGGCCTGTTTCGACCAGGAGCTGGTCGAGGCCACCGAGGCGCGCACCCATGCCGAGCTGGTGGCCGGGCTGATCGCCGAGCAGTTCCCGGGCCGCGTGGTGTACTGGGATCGCGAGATGCGCTGCCTGTTCGCCAACCAGGCCTATTTCGACTGGTTCGGCCTGAGCCCGCAGCAGGTGCTGGGGCAGCGCGCGCCGGAAGTGCTGGACCATCGCTACTGGCTGAGCAACGAGCAGTATGTGCGTGGCGCGCTGCGCGGCGAGGCCCAGGAGTTCGAGCGCGAATCGGTCAGCATCGAGGGGCAGGTGACCTGGCATTGGGTGCGCTATGTGCCCGATCTGCGCGACGGCCAGGTGCTGGGCTTCCTGGTGCTGGCACTGGACATCTCGGCGCGCAAGCAGGCCGAACTGGCGCTGCAGACCCGCAACGCGGAACTGGCCGAGGCGCGCGACCGCGCCGAGGCCGCGAGCCGCGCCAAGAGTGCCTTTCTGGCGCATATGAGCCATGAGATCCGCACGCCGATGAACGCCATCATGGGGCTGACCCATCTGCTGCAGCGCATGCCGCAGACGGCGCTGAGCGAGCAGCACCTGCGCGACATCGACACCTCGGCCCAGCATCTGCTGCAGATCCTCAACGATGTGCTGGACATGTCCAAGATCGAGGCCGGCAAGCTGGTGCTCGAGCGCGACGAGTTCGAGCCGGGCGCGCTGGTGACGCGCGCGGCACGCCAGCTCCACGAGGCGGCGCGCGCCAAGGGGCTGGCGCTGCAGGTGCGGGCCGATGGCCTGCCGGCCCTGCTGCGCGGCGACGCGATGCGCCTGACCCAGATGATCCTGAACCTGCTCAGCAACGCGGTGAAGTACACCGAGCGGGGCCAGGTCTTGCTGGAGGCCACGGTGTTGCAGCAGGAGGACGAGCGCGTGCTGCTGCAGGTGGCGGTGGAGGATACCGGTATCGGCGTCGATCCGGCCCTGCTGGAGCGGCTGTTCCAGGCCTTCGAACAGGCCGACGCCTCCAGCGCGCGGCGCTTCGGCGGCACCGGGCTGGGCCTGGCCATCACGCGCCATCTGGCCCTGAAGATGGGCGGTGATGCCGGAGCCAGCAGCCGGCCGGGCGTCGGCAGCCGATTCTGGTTCCAGGCCTGGCTGGAACGCGTCGGCGTGCGCGAGAACCTGCCGCCGCTGCCCGCCCTGCATCCGGCCGAGTTGCGCCTGCGTGCCCACCATGCCGGGCAGCGCCTGCTGCTGGCGGAGGACGATGCGGTCAATCAGATGGTGGGCTGGTCGTTGCTGCAGGCGGCCGGGCTGGAGGTGGACCTGGTGGACGATGGCGAGGCCGCGGTGCGGGCCGCCGCCGAGCACGACTATGACGCCATCCTGCTGGACCTGCACATGCCGGTGCTCGACGGCACCGAGGCCTGCAAGCAGATCCGCCAGCTGCCGCGCCATGCCCGCACGCCCATCCTGGCCGTCACCGGCGACGCCTTTGCCGAGGACCGCGCGGCCAGCCTGGCGGCCGGCATGAACGACCATATCTCCAAGCCGGTGGCACCGGAGCTGCTCTACGAGACCCTGCTGCGCTGGTTGCCGCAGAGGGGCTGAGCGCGTCGGCCTACTCGGCCGTGGCCAGCAGCTCGGCGCGCGGGCGCAGCAGCTGCGGCGGTTCGGCGAGCGACGCGGCCGCCTGCGGCAGACCGCGTGGCCGCAGCGGCAGTTCGATCAGGTTGGGCGTGCCCCAGAAGGGTTTGATCGCGCCGTCGACACGGGCCTGGCGTACCTCGCCGTAGAGCCGCTCGCGGGTGGCCAGGGCATTGGAGCGCGTCCACATCTCGCCGGCCTCGCCCTGCGCCATTGCGGGCTTGGGGGCCGCGGCCAGCGCCGCCAGCGCAAGCAGCAGCAGGGCAAAGGCGCGCTGCAGGCGGGAGGGGGCGGCGGCGGCGAGCAGGGGTGAGGCGTTCGGCTTCATGGTGATTCTTCCTTGTGCAACAGCATCTGGCTGCGGTGTTGCAAAGGTAGATCGCCGAAGGCCGCGGAAAAACCGCGTGCGCCTCAACGCAGCATTGCGGTTTTCGGTGCAGTCCTGTCCGAAGGTCCCGGCCTAACGCTCGTATTTCCAGTTGCGGGACTTGCCCTCGGCCAGCCACTGCAGGGCCTGCCGCAGGCGCCGGGCGCGGGTCTCGGGCCTCTTCGCCTCCTCGAGCCAGTCGATGTAGTCGCGCTGCCTGCTGGGCGCGAAGGCCTCGAAATGGCAGCGCGCCGCGGGGTTCGCGATCAGGGCGGCGCGCAGGTCCTCGGGCGGCATGGCCGGCGGCTTGACGGCCTTCGGCGGGCGCGGCGCCGGGCCGCCGGCGCGCACCAGCCGCGCGGCGACGCGGATCTGCGCACGCAGGGTGGGCGGGGGCGGCAGATCGCTCAGCACGGCGATCCGACCGTACTGGCCCATCGCCGCCGCGCTGGCCGCGGCGCCGGCCGCCTCGCGATGCCGGAAGCCGAAGGCGCAATGCGCCTTGAAGGCCGCCATCGACGCCAGGATCCTGCCGTCCAGCGTGAAATGCGGCATGCCCCACTTGATCGTTTCCTCGGCCGCCGGGCAGGCCGCATGCACCTGCGCGCGCAAATGTTCCAGCAGCGGTCGCGCGAAGGCCGCGGACCTGGCGATGTAGGCGTCGATGCGCGGGTCGGTGGGGGTCACGACGCAACTCTAGCGCGCATGCGTGACGCCGCCGTCCACCACCAGGGTGCTGCCCACCACATAGTCGCCGGCCCGCGAGGCCAGGTAGATGGCGGCGCCGGCCATGTCCTCCTCGCTGCCGATGCGGCCGGCCGGCACGCGCGCCGACACCTCGGCGGCATGGTCGCGTGCGGCACGGTTCATCTCGGAGGCGAAGGCGCCCGGCGCGATCGCATTGACGACGATATTGTTCTCGATCAGCCGCAGGGCCATGCGGCGGGTCAGATGGATCAGACCGGCCTTGCTGGCGGCATAGGAATAGGTCTCCAGCGGGTTGACCGACAGGCCGTCGATCGAGGCGATGTGGATCACCTTGGCCGGGCGCGCCTCGGCGGCCTGGGCCAGCGGGCCATGCAGGGCCTGGGTCAGGAAGAAGGGGGTCTTCAGATTCAGGTCCACCACCTTGTCCCAGCCGTCTTCGGGAAACTCGTCGAAGGGGGCGGCCCAGGCGGCACCGGCGTTGTTGACCAGGATGTCGAGCCTGGGTTCGAGCGCGCCGAAGGCGCGGGCCAGCTGCTGCGCCCCGGCCACGCTCGACACATCGGCGGGCAGCGAGAAGCAGGGACCCAGGGTGCTCAGTTCGGCCGCGGCCGCGTCGCAGGCGGCGGCCTTGCGGGCCGAGATGTAGACCTTGGCGCCCTGGCGCAGGAATCCCGCCGCGATCATGCGGCCGATGCCGCGCGAGCCGCCGGTCACCAGGGCCACGCGGCCCTGCAGCGAGAACAAGTCCGTCATGCCCGTCTTCCGGATGTTGTGGTGCGCACAGGCTAGCGGCGCAGCGGCCGACGGGCAGTCGCCTAGGTGCCAGCGGGCGCCGATCCGGCGGCCAGGCGGCCGCTGGCAAGGTAGAGGCCGCCGGGTGCCGGGCAGCGCAGCGTGAAGCTGCTGCAGCGCGCCTGCAGCCGGGCCCAGGGGCGGTCCAGCCCCTGCAGCGATGCCACCGAGTACAGGGCGGCGCTCAGCACGAAGGCATTGCCCAGCGGGTTCCAGGCCGGCGCCCAGGTGAGGCCCGCCGCCGCGAGGCGCGCGCCGGGGGCCAGCCGCGCGCAGACATGCGCCAGCGTCGCCTCGTCCTGCAGGATGTCGTGGGTGAAATGGAACAGCGCGGCGTCGGCCGGCCCGGCCCAGTCCAGCTCGCCCACCGGCGCGCAGATCAGGTCCACATTGCGCCAGTCCTGCCGGGCCACGCGCGCCCGGGCGCGCTCGATCATCTCGGGGCATTGCTCGACGCCGATGACGCGGCCTTGCTCGCCCACCCGCTGGCGCAGCAGCGGCAGGCTGAGCCCGGTGCCGCAGCCCAGGTCCAGCACCGTGTCGCCGGGCCGCAGGGCCAAGGTGTCGATGCAGGCGCGGCGCAGGGGCTCGAAGGGCAGCAGTTCCAGGTCGTAGACCGGGGCACGCCAGCGGTAGCGTTCGACCAGACGCTGCGTCACAGGCCGGGCTGCAGACTCTGGCCCAGGCGCCGTGCCAGGGCCACCGCGCCGCCGCCGTTGTGCGCGCGGGTGTAGCCCATATGCAGCAGGATGCCCAGGGCCTGTTCGGCGCGGGCGCCGGTGGAGCAGTAGACGATCAGCGGCGCATGTCGGTCCGGGGCGCGCTGCAGGACCTCGCGCTCCAGCTGCGGCAAGGGCAGGCTGTGCGCGCCCGGCAGGTGGCCGGCCATGAACTCGGCATAGGAGCGCACGTCCAGCAGCAGGGCGTCGCCGGGCAGCGTGGGTTCCGGATTTTCGGGCGGCGTCTCCCGCATGGGTGCGGGGTCGGCGGGGAGCAGTTGCGACATCCAGGCCATCATGGGCTCCTTGGCTGGGCGGCGGCCGGGTGCGGCCGTCTTTGCAGCTCTTTTACACCCAAAGCGTGACGAAGGCTATCGCGACGCCCGAGGGGCTAGAGCTTGAACACGCTCACCAGCCGCGCCAGCTCGGCCGCCTGGTGCTGCAGGCTTTCGGCCGCCGCCGTGCTTTCCTCCACCAGCGCGGCGTTCTGCTGGGTCACCTGGTCGAGCTGGTTGACCGCGTCGCCGATCTGGGCGATGCCCTTGGACTGCTCCTGGCTGGCGCCGGCGATTTCGCCGATCAGGTCGCTGACCTGGCGCACCTGGCGCACGATGCCCTCCATCGCCGTGCCGGCATCGTCGGCCAGCCTTGCGCCGGATTCGACCCGCGTGACGCTGTCGTTGATCAGGCTCTTGATCTCGCGCGCGGCGCCGGCCGAGCGCTGGGCCAGGGTGCGCACCTCGCCGGCCACCACCGCGAAGCCGCGGCCCTGCTCGCCGGCGCGGGCGGCCTCCACCGCCGCATTCAGCGCCAGGATGTTGGTCTGGAAAGCGATGCCGTCGATCACGCCGATGATGTCGGCGATCTTCTTCGAGGCGGTGGCGATGCCCTGCATCGTGTCCACCACCTGGGTCACGACGCTGCCGCCCTGCACGGCGGCGTTGGCCGCCTGGGCCGCCACGGCATTGGCCTGGCTGGCGGTGTCGGCGTTGTTGCGGACGGTGCTGGAGAGCTGCTCCATCGAGGCCGCGGTCTGCTGCAGATTGCTGGCCTGCTCCTCGGTGCGCTGGGACAGGTCCATGCTGCCGGTGGCGATCTCGCGCGAACCGGTGGCGATGCTCTCGCTGCCGTCGCGCACGCGGCTGACGATGCCGGCCAGCGAATCGTTCATGCGGTTCAGCGCGCCGATCAGCGCGCTGGCCTCGTCCTGGCCGCTCACCTGCACCTGGCTGCGCAGGTCGCCGCCGGCCACGGCCTCGGCCAGGCCGACGGCCTCGCGCATCGGCGCGGTGATGGAGCGGGTGGTCAGCAGGCCGGCGGCCAGCGCCAGCAGGGCGGCGGCGATGCTGAGCGCCACGCTCCAGGCCCAGACGCTGTCGCGCGTGGCCTCGGCCTTGGCATAGGACTGGGCCGCCACCTCGACCTGGAGCTGGATCAGCCGGTCGATCGCGTCCTTGGCCTGGCCGCCCAGGGTCCGGATCTGCTCGCGGTAGAGCTGCTGGGCGCGCTCGTTGTCGCCGGCCTTCACGGCGTCGCGCGCGGCCAGCAGGCCCTGGCGGACATAGGCGCTGCGCACCTCGGCGAAGGCCTCCGCCAGGCGTTTTTCCTCGGGCGTCAGGTAGGTGGCCATATAGGCCTTCCAGGTGCTGCTGACCTCGCCGATATTGGCCTGCAGCTGGCTGTCCAGCTCGGCCAGCCGGGCCGGCTCGCGCAGCATTTCCATCACGAGGATGCGGTTGCGCAGCATCAGCGCGTCGATCGCGCCGATCTGCTTGAGCGGGATGGTGCGGTCCTCGTAGATGGTCTTGAGTTCGGCAAAGACACGGCCGCTGCCCTGGATGCCGAAGAGCGTGAGGCAGGCCAGCAGCAGCAGCATCAGGCCAAAGGCCAGGGCCAGGCGCAGGCCGATCTTCAAACGTCGCAAGCTTTGCATGGCGTAGCTCCTGTCGGGTGCATTATGGTTTTCTGATCCTCGAAATGCACGCAGGATATGTGCCAGATCGGAGCAGGCTATGCTGCGCGTCCGTTCACAAATGCTCGAAATCCCGATGTCCGACCTCGAAGACCGCCCCGTGATCCAGGAAGCCCGGCTGTGGCAGGACGCGCGCTGGACCGCCCAGGTGATCAAGAACGAGGACGACGAGGGCTGGGCCGTGGCGATGACCCTGGCCGGCGAAGCGGAGCCGGCCCTGGTGGGGCCCTGGACCATGGGGCGCGACAAGAAGAACCCCAAGCCGCTGGACGTCAATGCCTTCAACACCCTGGTGAAGACGGCCTCCGAGGTGCTGCGCCGCCACGAGCAGCAGCTGCATGCCCAGCTGCATCAGAGCCTGGTGCTCAATCTGGCCGGCGGCGCGGCGGTCGAGGTGCGGCTTGACATCGTGCCGGACGAGAACGAGCCCTATGCGCTCCTGAGTGCGCAGGAGCCGGGTGGCGGCGCGCAGCTGGCCGAGGTCAAGGTGCGGCCCAACTTCAAGCTGAGCCGGGCCAGCGCTACCGCCTGGGTGGAGGCGGGGTTCGAGCGGCCTGCTTAAACCGCCGAACCGACCGGAAGTTCAGCGAACGGCCGTTCGTCCGGCGTCGCGATCGGCGGCAGGCCCTGGGCGGCGGCGGCCTCGAACTGCAGGGTCTGTGCCCGGCCATAGGCCGCGCGCTGCTGCAGCCGCGCCCAGTAGGCCGCGACGGCCGGGGTGAACTGCGCGTGCAGACCCAGGTGCTGGGCCAGCAGCAGCGCATAGCCGACCGAGATGTCGGCCGCGGTGAAGCGGCCGGCGCTGAGCCATTCGCGTTCGGCCAGGCGCGGCTCCAAGGTGCGCAGCCGGGCCAGGAACCACTTCGCATAGTCCTCGGCCACCTGGGGCTGCTGCCGCTCGGGCGGCTCGAAATGGCGGTAGCGCAGCAGCAGGGTCTGCGGGAAGGTCAGCGTGGCCTCGCCGAAATGCAGGAAGTTCAGGTAGGCGCCGTAGTCGGGCTCGGCCACACCGACATCCAGACCGCCGGGGTCATGCCTTGCCGCCAGGTACTGGCAGGCCGCGGCGGATTCGCTGATGCGGGTCTCTTGCTGACCCTCGCCGTCCACCAGCAGCGGCACCGTGCCCAGCGGGTTGTGCGCGAAATAGCGCTTGTCGTGGGCGCGCGGCGGGAAGGGCAGCAGGCGCAGCTCGTAGCGCAGGCCCAGCTCCTCCAGCGCCCACAGGGGCCGGAAGCTGCGGGCGCTGAGGCAGTGAAACAGGGTGATGGTGGCAGAGTTCATTGGCGGGGCGGCGAATCCTGTGTGCAGGCCAGGGCGCGTGCGGCCTGGCGGATTTCCTCGGGCGTTAGCGCCGCATAGCCTAGCAGCCAGCCGTCCTGGCGCGGCGCCGACAGGTAGAGCCTGCTCAGCGGGGGCGTGGCGATGCCGGCGGCCGCCGCGGCGCGCGTGCGCTGGCCTTCCTCGCCGGGCGGCAGCAGGGCGGCCAGCTGCAGGCCACCGGGGCTCGGCTGGGGCAGCAGCCAGTCCCGCAGCGGCCGCAGCGCTTCCAGCAGGGTCTCGCGACGCTGGCGGTAGAGCTTGCGCATCAGGCGCAGATGGGTGGCGAAATGGCCCTGGGCGATGAAGTCGGCCGTCACCGCCTGCGAGAGCTGGGCGCTGTGGCCATCCTGGATGCTGCGCGCCTGGGCGAAGGGCGCGACCAGGGCCGGCGGCAGCACCAGATAGGCCAGGCGCAGCGAGGGGAACAGCACCTTGGATAAGGTGCCGAGGTAGAGCACGCGGCCGGCATCGTCCAAACCCTGCAACGCCGGCATCGGCCGGCCCTCGTAGTGGAATTCGCTGTCGTAGTCGTCCTCGATGATCCAGCCGCGCGTGCGCCGCGCCAGCGCCAGCAGGGCCAGGCGGCGCTCCAGGCTCAGCGCCATGCCGCAGGGGTACTGGTGCGAAGGCGTCAGGTAGACCAGGCGCGGCGCCGGGCCGGCCTGATCCGGATGCGGCGGCACCAGGCCCTGCGGATCCAGGCGCATCGGCCGCAGCGTCGCGCCGGCGGCGGCGAAGGCGGTGCTCGCGCCGCGGTAGCCGGGCTCCTCCACCCAGACCTCGTCGCCGGCATCCAGCAGCAGCAGCGCGGCCAGCTGCAGGGCCTGCTGCGAGCTGGTCAGCACCAGCACCTGTTCGGCGCCGCAGCGCAGGCCGCGCGACTGGCGCAGATAGGCGGCGACGGCCTCGCGCAGCGGTTCGTAGCCCTGCGGATCGCCGTAGCCCAGCAGGCGCGGCTCGCGGCGCAGGCGCTGGTTCAGCAGGCGGCGCCACAGGTCCAGCGGAAAGGCGCGCAACTCCGGGCTTCCGGCCTCGAAGGCGCGTGGCTGGCGCGGGTCCTCGCAGCCGCCGCCGGCCGCCACCGCCCGGCCGCGGCGCGACAGCTCGGCGGCCGGGGCCAGCGGCACGGCCGCGCGCCGGGCGGGTTCGGTTGCTGCCTCGATCGCCACGAAGCTGCCGCGGCCCTGCTCGCGGCGCAGATAGCCCTCGGCCTCCAGCTGGCCATAGGCGGCCTCGACGGTGACGCGCGACAGGCCCAGGTCGGACGCCAGCACGCGGCTGGCCGGCAGGCGTTCGCCGCGGGCCAGCTCTCCGGCCGTCATGGCCTGGCGCAGGCTGGCGCAGAGCTGCTCGCGCCGCCCCAGGCCCTGGCCGGCCTGGCGTTCGAACAGCTGCAGCCAGAGACGGGGTTTTGACATCGGTTGATTGGTCTTATTTATGTTGATTTATTGGTATCAATGGTAAGTCCAATGTCGGGCACAGTGGACGCATTGCCACCGACCCCAGGAGCCATTTGATGTCCGCCTCGATCGCATCTTCTTCTTCTTCTTCTTCCGTCGTCCTGTCCTATCCCGCGCCGACGCCCGAGCAGAGCCGCGACTTCATGCTGGCCAAGCTGCATTACCACGCCGACGCCTGGGACGTGGCCGAGGACCTGCGCGCCGGCGTCGCGGCCCTGGTGCTGGTCGACACCCGCTCGGCCGAGGCCTATGCCGCCGGCCATGTGCCCGGCGCGATCTCCTTCCCGCACCGTGCGATGGACGCAGCCAGCACCGCGCGCCTGGACCGCAGCAAGACCTATGTGACCTATTGCGACGGCATCGGCTGCAACGGCTCCACCAAGGGCGCCTACAAGCTGGCCGCACTGGGCTTCTCGGTCAAGGAGATGCTGGGCGGGCTGGACTTCTGGAAGCGCGATGGGCATCCGGTCGCCACCGGTGCCGCGCCGGGATCGCTGCAGGCCGAGCTCGGCTCGATCGCCTGTGAGTGCTGAAAAGGAAGAAAAGGAGGAGAAGGTGCTGCGCGTTGCCGGGCCCGGCGATGCCGCCATGCTGGCGACCTTGTGCCGCGAGCATGCACGCTACGAGCGCCTCGCGCCCCCTTGTGGCGATGCCGGTTTCGCGGCGCGCCTGGCCGTGGCGCTGGCCGCCGGGCATCTGCAGGCCTGGCTGGCCTGGCGGGGCGAGCCTGATGGGCAGGCCTTGGGCTATGCCAGCCTGACCGTGGACTTCGCGACCCTGAGCGCGCGGCCCTTCGCGCATCTGGACTGCCTGTATCTGCGGCCGGCGGCGCGCGGCCGGGGCCTGGGTGCCAGGCTGCTGCGCCAGGTGCGGGAGCGGGCCGCGGCGCTCGGCTGCGCCGAGCTGCAGTGGCAGACGCCCCACTGGAACGAGGCGGCGGTGCGCTTTTATCTGCGGGCCGGCGCGACGGTGCGGGACAAGAAGCGCTTTGTGCTGGCCCTAGACGCTTAGCACGTAGATCTCGGCCGCCGCTCGCTCGGCCGCGCTGTGGCCGGCCAGCGCGCGGTCCCATTCGGGGCCGTCCGCGCCCTTGAGTGCGTCAAGCCCGCTGGTCATCGAGCTGGTCTCCTCGGTGCTCGCGTCGAACTCGGCGATCTGCTCGCGCGTCTCGAGGAACAGCCGTGCCAGCGCATAGCCGCCGGACTCGATCAGGACCAGATAGCGGGCCACCTTGCGCGGCGTGGTCTGGTGATGCTTGGACGGTGTTTCGATGCCGAATCCCTGACCCATGTCGCCTCCTCGCGTGCTGCCTGGAGTCCCTAGACTACCACCGCGCTAGCACCGCGCCGCTTTGCCTCACATGCTGCGCCGGTACTGCCCGCCCACCTCGAACAGCGCCGAGGTGATCTGGCCCAGCGAGCAGCAGCGCACGGCCTCCATCAGCACCTCGAACACGTTCTTGTTCTCGATCACGGCCTGCTGGAAGGCGCTGAGTTCACGACGTGTCGGATGCCTTAAAGTCCCGCACCTATGCTCACACCCGACAATCTGCTGAAGTTGCTCACCCTCCTCGGGTTCAAGCATCACCGAGGCATCTACTCTGCGACCTTTGATGCAGCCGTCATTTCTGTGGACATGGGCCGACAAGAGATTGCCTATCCTGAGTCCCAGGGCTTGACGGTCAATGAGCGGCAGACCTGCAATCTCTTGGCCAACGAGAACTTTGTCATGCTTGAGTGTGTGTGCAGGCTGCTGGCCAAGGGTTACAAGCCTGAGCACATCGAGCTGGAGCCTCGCTGGCAACTCGGGCGTGGTAGTAGCGGCGGGCGGGCGGACATCCTGGTCAAGGACAAGCTCGGCAAGCCACTGCTGCTGATCGAGTGCAAGACTGCAGGCGCCGAGTTCAAGCGCGCCTGGGCCAAGACCCTGCAAGACGGTGATCAACTTTTCAGCTATGCCCAGCAGATCAGCGAAACCTCGTTCTTGTGTCTCTATACCGCTGATCTTGATGGCGATGCGCTGCGCTACACCACACATCTGATCGCCCATCGCGACAACGACCGTTACTTGGCCGACAACCCGCTGTTCAAGAGCTTCCGCGGCGCCACCGACGTGAAGGAGCGTTTCGCGGTCTGGCGCGATACCTACAAGCTCGACTACACCACGCGCGGCCTCTTCGAAGAAAACATCCAGCCTTACCAGATCGGCAAGGAAAAATACACACTGGCCGATCTACAGACCATCTCGGCCGACGATCAGCAGAGCAAGTACCACGCGTTTGCCACCATCCTGCGCCAGCACAACGTGTCCGGCCGCGAGAACGCATTCGACAAGCTCGTGAACCTGTTCCTCTGCAAGCTCGTGGACGAGACCGAGAACCCCGACGATCTCAAGTTCTACTGGAAGGGCGTGGCCTATGACACGCACTTTGAACTGCTGGACCGCCTGCAGCAGCTCTACCAGGCTGGCATGGGCCGCTTCCTGGGTGAGAGCATCACCTACATCAACCAGGATGCGGTAAACAACGCGCTGCGTTTCGTCAAGCAGAACCCTGACGCCACGCAGCAGGCAGTCTGGGACTTGTTCAGGAAGCAGAAGTTCTTTACCAACAACGACTTCTCGTTCATCGACGTCCACAACGAGAAGCTGTTCTACCAGAACGCCGAGGTGCTGCTGCGCATCCTGCAGATGTGGCAGGACATCCGCCTGAGCCACCCTGGCAGCCACAACCAGTTTCTGGGCGATATGTTCGAGGGCTTTCTCGACCAGGGCGTGAAGCAGAGCGAGGGTCAATACTTCACGCCCATGCCCATCTGTCGCTTCATCCTGATGAGCCTGCCGCTGGCGGCGCTGGTGAAGCCTGGCGCGCAGCCCATCAAGGCGATCGACTACGCCTGCGGCGCTGGCCATTTCCTGAACGAACTGGCCTTGCAGCTCAAGCCGCTGCTGACCCAGCACGGCATTGCCGACGCCAAGCCCTGGCACCAGGCCATTTACGGCATCGAGAAGGAGTACCGCCTGTCCAAGGTGGCTAAGGTCTCGGCCTTCATGTACGGACAGCAAGACATCAACATCTGCTACGGCGATGCCCTGGTAAAGCAGCACACGGCCTACCCCGGCATCGAGGACGGCAGCTTTGATGTGCTGGTGGCCAATCCGCCGTTCAGCGTGCGTGGATTCCTGGAAACTCTGCCCGAGACCGAGCGCGCCGCCTACACGCTCACCGACACGGTGGACAAGCTCGACACTGCAAACAGCATCGAAACCTTCTTCCTGGAGCGTGCCAAGCAGTTGCTCAAGCCCGGTGGCGTGGCCGGCATCATCCTGCCCTCGTCAGTGCTGTCCAACGCCAATGGCACCTACGTGCGGGCGCGCGAGATCCTGCTGCAATACTTCGACATCGTGGCCATTGCCGAACTGGGCAGCGCTACCTTCGGCAAGACCGGCACCAATACCGTCACGCTCTTCCTGCGCCGCAAGCCCACCGCCCCCGACACCGCCGAGCATCTGCGTGGCCGGGTGGCCGAGTGGTTCGCCGCCGATGAGAACCAGCCCGTCTACCAGGACGCGCACCTGATCGACGCCTACGCTGCCCACATCGGCGTGCCGCCGGCCGACTATCGCACCCTGCTGCAGGGCGTGGCCGGTGGCTCCTGGGCGCAGCACGACCATTTCGAGGTCTACAAGCAGAAGTTCAACGACAGCGCCGAGGTGGACAGGCTGGCCAAGCAAAAAGCCTTCAGAGCCTTGAGCGCGATCGAGCAAGAGGCAGAGCTGAACAAGCGCTACCTGGCCCTGGTGCAGGCCATTGAGCGCGACAAGCTCTACCACTTTGTGATGGCCAGCGACCAGCCCCACCCGGTGCTGGTGATCCGCGCGCCGGCCGACGGCAAGGCGCAGAAGGCCTTTCTGGGCTACGACTGGAGCGCGGCCAAGGGCGACGAAGGCATCAAGCTGATGAAGGATGCGGCGGGGCGGCATCTGACGCGGCTGTACGACGAGGCCGACCGCGCCAACCCGGCCAAGCTCAATGCCTTGATCGCTGCGGCGTTCTCGTCAGGCGCGGTGATGCCGGATGCCGCTCTGGCCGAGTTCGTCAAACCGCTGCGACTGGTGGATATGCTGGATTTCTCGCGGCCGGTGTTCGAGAAGCAATTCAGTCTGGCCACAGCAAAGGTGGTTGAGCTGGTAACTAAATGGCCCAAGCGACCGCTTCGAGAACTGGCAATGCTCAACCCCTCCAAGCGCGAGGTCCGAGAATTGGACGGTGGCACCATGGTGTCTTTCGTAGACATGGCCTCTGTCAGTGAGGAGGGATACATCACTCACAAGGCAGAACGGCCGCTAGCCAGTCTGATCAAGGGCAGTTACACCTATTTTGCGGAGAACGACATCATCCTGGCCAAGATCACACCGTGCATGGAGAACGGGAAATGTGCGCTGGCGCAGGGTTTGAGCAATGGGGTGGCCTTTGGCAGCTCTGAATTCCATGTCGTGCGTGCGCGAGCGAGCGAGTTGCTACCAGAGTTCGCGTTTGCATACTTGAATCGCGCCAGTGTTCGGGAGGCTGCTGCCAGTGCCATGACTGGTTCCAGCGGCCACCGTCGAGTTCCTGAAACTTTTTACGCGGAAATGGCGGTTCCCGTTCCTCCGCTCCCGGTTCAGCAGCAAGCGGTGCAAGCGATGGCGCTGGTTGATGGGGACGTGGCGAAGGCAAAAGCTGCAGCGCTATCGGCGCTGACGATGCTTGATGCCGTGGCCACCGAGGTGCTGGCGGCCGGACTTCCCATGCTTGCTGTGGAGAAGCTTGCACTAGAAGTGCAATACGGCCTGTCCGAGAAGATGAATGAATCCGGCATCGGCTACAAGATCTTCCGCATGAACGAGATCGCGCAGCGGCGCATGGTGGATGGCGGGCAGATGAAGTACGCAGACATCTCGCCTGACGAGTTCGCCAAGCTCAAGTTGAACAAGGGCGACATTCTTTTCAACCGCACCAACAGCATCGAGCATGTGGGCAAGTCGGGCCTGTTCGATCTTGAAGGTGATTACTGCTTCGCCTCGTACCTGGTGCGTGTGGTGCCAGACCCGAAGAAGGTGCTGCCCGAGTTCCTGGTGCTGATGATGAATTCCCCCGCATTTCTGGCGGAGGCGCGCAGCAAGGCCGCCAAAGCGATCAATCAGGCCAACATCAATGCCACGGTCATGCGCAACATGACGGTGCCTGTGCCGCCTCTGCCCGAGCAGAAACGCCTAGTCGCCAAAGTGCGCAAGCTGGAGCAGCAGATCGCCGAGGCACAGGCGGTGATTGCCGCCGCACCGGACCGCAAGCAGGTCATTCTGAAGAAGTACCTGTAGGTCGCCATGACCGATCCGCGCCCTGCCTCACTGAGGCCGCCGCCCGGCAACGCGGAGTGGCGGTTCGAGCTGAAGGCGCATCCACGGCGCATAGCAGCGAAGCCCTGATGCTGTTCCCGCGCCCATGACAAAGGCCTCCCGCGGGAAGCCTTGTGCGTGGTCAGACCTCCTCCTGGCGCAGGGCCGAGCGTTAGGCCTTCACATGCTGCGCCGGTACTGCCCGCCCACCTCGAACAGGGCGCTGGTGATCTGGCCCAGCGAGCAGACGCGCACCGCGTCCATCAGCACCTCGAAGACGTTGCGGTTCTCGATCACGGCCTGCTGCAGGCGCTTGAGCATGGCCGGGCTTTCGGCCGCGTGGCGCTGGTGGAAATCGGCCAGGCGCGTCAGCTGGCTCTGCTTCTCGTCCTCGGTGGAGCGGGCCAGCTCGATGTGTTCCGGCACCGGGTCGCCATGCGGATTGCGGAAGGTGTTGACGCCGATGATCGGGTACTCGCCGGTGTGCTTGAGCATCTCGTAATGCATGCTCTCCTCCTGGATGCGGCCGCGCTGGTAGCCGGTCTCCATCGCGCCCAGCACGCCGCCGCGGTCGGCGATCGCGGAGAACTCTGCCAGCACCGCCTCCTCGACCAGTTCGGTCAGCTCCTCGATGATGAAGGCGCCCTGCGAGGGGTTCTCGTTCTTGGCCAGGCCCCACTCGCGGTTGATGATCAGCTGGATCGCCATCGCGCGGCGCACGCTTTCCTCGGTGGGCGTCGTGATCGCCTCGTCGTAGGCATTGGTGTGCAGCGAGTTGCAGTTGTCGTAGATCGCGATCAGCGCCTGCAGGGTGGTGCGGATGTCGTTGAAGGCGATCTCCTGCGCGTGCAGCGAGCGGCCCGAGGTCTGGATGTGGTACTTGAGCTTTTGCGAGCGCTCGTTGGCGCCGTACTTGTCGCGCATTGCCACGGCCCAGATGCGGCGCGCCACGCGGCCCAGCACCGTGTACTCGGGGTCCATGCCGTTGCTGAAGAAGAAGCTCAGGTTCGGCGCGAAGTCGTCGATATGCATGCCGCGCGCCAGATAGGCTTCGACGAAGGTGAAGCCGTTGGAGAGCGTCAGCGCCAGCTGCGAGATCGGGTTCGCGCCGGCCTCGGCGATGTGATAGCCGCTGATCGAGACCGAGTAGAAGTTGCGCACATTGTGGTGCACGAAGTATTCGGCGATGTCGCCCATCACCTTCAGCGAGAACTCGGTCGAGAAGATGCAGGTGTTCTGGCCCTGGTCCTCCTTCAGGATGTCGGCCTGCACGGTGCCGCGCACATTCGCCAGCACCCAGTCCCTGATCTTGGCGGCCTCGTCCTGCGTCGGCTCGCGGCCGTTGTCGTCCCTGAACTTCGCCAGGTTCTGATCGATCGCGGTGTTCATGAACATCGCCAGGATCGAGGGCGCGGGGCCGTTGATCGTCATCGACACGCTGGTGCTGGGGTTGCACAGGTCGAAGCCGTCGTACAGCACCTTCATGTCGTCCAAGGTCGCGATGCTGACGCCGGAGTTGCCCACCTTGCCGTAGATGTCCGGTCGCGGATCGGGGTCGGCGCCGTAGAGCGTCACCGAGTCGAAGGCGGTCGAGAGGCGCTTGGCCGGCAGGCCCTCGCTGACCAGCTTGAAGCGGCGATTGGTGCGGAAGGCATCGCCCTCGCCGGCGAACATGCGCGTCGGGTCCTCGCCCTCGCGCTTGAAGGCGAACACGCCGGCCGTGTAGGGGAACGAACCCGGCACGTTCTCCAGCAGCAGCCACTTCAAGAGTTCGCCATGGCATTCGTAGGCGGGCAGCACCACCTTGCGGATCTTGGTGCCCGACAGGCTGGTGGAGACCAGCGCGGTGC
This sequence comes from Roseateles sp. GW821-FHT09B06, assembly GCF_059418245.1. Classification (NCBI taxonomy): domain Bacteria; kingdom Pseudomonadati; phylum Pseudomonadota; class Betaproteobacteria; order Burkholderiales; family Sphaerotilaceae; genus Roseateles; species Roseateles sp. GW821-FHT09B06. Next base: position 20,480 of record NZ_JBWKPM010000025.1, read on the forward strand.
GGATCTCCTTGTCGCGGATCTTCACGACATACTCGTCGCCGGCATAGGCCTTCTGCATGTCCGGCCATTGCGCGATCAGCTTGGCGGCCACCTTGTCCTGCGCCGATTCGCGCTGCTGGGCCAGCTCGCCCAGGGCGGCGACGGCGCCGTTCTTCTCGGGGTTGGCGGCCTTGAGCATCGCGATCGAGGCACGCAGCTGCTGGGCCTCGCGGGCGATGCGGGCCTGCTCGCGGGCCTGGCGCTTGTAGCCGCGCACCGTGTCGCCGATCTCGGCCAGGTAGCGGCTGCGCGCGGCCGGCACGATCGGGGTCTGGTGGGTGCTGTGGCGGGTGTCGGCCAGCGGCAGGCGGCCTTCCTCGCCGAAGTTCAGGCCCAGCTCGGCCAGGCGCGGCTTCAGCGCCTGATACAGCGCGGTGACGCCGTCGTCGTTGAAGCGGCTGGCCATGGTGCCGAACACCGGCATCTGCTCGGGGCGCTTCGTGAACGCCTCCCTGTTGCGCTGCACCTGCTTGGCCACGTCGCGCAAGGCGTCCAGCGCGCCCTTGCGGTCGAACTTGTTGATCGCGACGAACTCGGCGAAGTCCAGCATGTCGATCTTCTCGAGCTGGCTGGCGGCGCCGAACTCCGGCGTCATCACATACATCGGCACGTCCACATGCGGCACGATGGCGGCGTCACCCTGGCCGATGCCCGAGGTCTCGACGATCACCAGATCGAAACCCGCGACCTTGGCCGCGGCGATCACATCGGGCAGGGCCTGCGAGATCTCGCTGCCGAAGTCGCGGGTTGCGAGGCTGCGCATGAAGACGCGCGGGCCTTGGTTCCAGGGGCCGATCGCGTTCATGCGGATGCGGTCGCCCAGCAGCGCGCCGCCGCTCTTGCGGCGCGAGGGGTCGATCGAGATGACGGCCACGCGCAGGGCATCGCCCTGGTCCAGGCGCAGGCGGCGGATCAGCTCGTCGGTGAGGCTCGATTTGCCCGCGCCGCCGGTGCCGGTGATGCCCAGCACCGGGGTCTGGATGTCCTTCGCGGCGGCCTGCAGCTCGGCGACCAGCGCGGCATCGATGCGCGGTTCCCGCGCACGGCTATCGCCGTCCTTGCCATTCTGGCCTTCGGCCGGAACCTGACGGTTCTCCAGCGCCGTGATCAGCTGGGCCAGTGCGCGCCAGGCGGCCTCGCCATGGCCCTGGATCGCGGCCAGCGAACTCGGCGCCTCGGCCGAGAGGTCGCGGTCGCAGCGCATCACCATCTCGCCGATCATGCCCGCGAGGCCCATGCGCTGGCCGTCCTCGGGGCTGTAGATGCGCACGCCATGCTCGTGCAGGTCGCGGATCTCGGCCGGCACGATCACGCCGCCGCCGCCGCCGAAGACCTGGATGTTCTGGCCGCCGCGCGCGCGCAGCAGTTCCACCATGTACTTGAAGTATTCGACATGGCCGCCCTGGTAGCTGCTGATCGCGATGCCCTGGGCGTCCTCCTGCAGCGCGGCGTTCACCACCTCGTCGACCGAGCGGTTGTGGCCCAGGTGGATCACCTCGGCACCCATGCCCTGCAGGATGCGCCGCATGATGTTGATCGCGGCGTCATGGCCGTCGAACAGGCTGGCGGCGGTCACGAAGCGCACCTTGTGGGTGGGGCGGTACGCGGCCAGGGCCTTGTACTCGGCGGACAGGTCGGTCATGGCTTGTCTCCATCGGCGGCGCGGGGCTCGCCGGCTGTTTGCTGGCTTGTATCAGTTACCTGGCACGGATTCTAGGGGCTGGTTGACGTTTACGTAAACGTCAATTTGCATCGGGATGGCGGCATGAATATTGCATCGCAGCAATGACCAACGGCTCACACTATGTCCCGCTCGCCCGACGCCGCCCCCGCCAATGCCCAAGGCCTGCGCATTCTGCTGATCGACGACGGCGCGCATCGCGTCCAGCTGATCCAGCAGGAACTGTCGCGCCTGGGCTGCGAGGTGGTGGGCGTGATCGATTCGGCGACCCTGATCCACGACTGCGTGCTGCGCCTCAAGCCCGACGTGGTGATCGTCGACAGCGAGTCGCCGACCCGCGACACGATGGAGAACCTGGCGCTGCTGAACAGCCAGATGCCGCGCCCGGTGGTGGTGTTCTCCGAGGACGGCGGCGACTCATCCGTGCGGCGCGCGCTGAAGGCCGGCGTCAGCGCCTATGTGGTGGCCGGCCTGCAGACCCAGCGCCTGGCGCCGGTGCTGCAGGTGGCGATCGCCCGTTTCGAGCAGGACCTGGCGCTGCGCCAGGAACTGGGCCGTGCCCAGGCCCAGCTGAGCGCGCGCAAGACGATCGAGCGCGCCAAGGGCATCCTGATGAGCGAGCAGGGCCTGGACGAGGACGCGGCCTACAAGCGCCTGCGCCGCCTGGCCATGGACCGCGGCGTGCCGCTGGCCGAGGTGGCCGAGCGCGTGATCGAGGCGCAGGACCTGCTGCGCCCTTCCTGAGGCGCGGCCCGGGCGATTGGCACCAAATTGGCGCGGTCGCCGCCAGCAAACAGTGCGAAAACCGACGAGCTCGGGCTGCAGCGGGCTGGCACGCTTTCTGCTGAATGAGGGACGAGGCCCGCAACGGCGTGGGCCTCGCTCTTCAAAGGTTCTAGGACAACGGCGTCCGATCTGCTGCACCCGCGCGCGGGTGGGGTTCGATCGCGGCGCCTTTTTTTTGTGTCTTCCGGAGGTTTTCATGCGTGCTGTGGCAAAGGAGGGGCTCATGAGCGAGGAGCGTCGCAAGCTCTTGGTAGGCGGCGCGGCGGCGGCGGCCGTGGGCGGCCTGAGTCCGCGGGTCTGGGCCGCCGGCTCGGACAAGCCGGAGAAGGAGGAGGTCAGGATCGGCTTCATCCCGCTGACCGACTGCGCCTCGGTCGTGATGGCCTCGGTGCTGGGCTTCGACAGGAAGTACGGCATCAAGATCATCCCCACCAAGGAGGCCTCCTGGGCCGGCGTGCGCGACAAGCTGGTCAATGGCGAGCTGGACATGGCCCATGTGCTCTACGGCCTGATCTACGGCGTGCACCTCGGGGTCGGCGGTCCGAAGAAGGACATGGCCGTGCTGATGACCCTGAACAACAACGGCCAGGCGATCACGCTGTCGAAGAAGCTGGCCGACAAGGGCGCGGTGGACGGCGCCTCGCTGGCCAAGGCGATGGCGGCGGAGAAGCGCGAATACACCTTCGCCCAGACCTTCCCGACCGGCACGCATGCGATGTGGCTGTACTACTGGCTGGCCAGCGTCGGCATCAATCCGATGAAGGACGCCAAGGTCATCACCGTGCCGCCGCCGCAGATGGTGGCGAACATGCGGGTCGGCAATATGGACGGCTACTGCGTCGGCGAGCCCTGGGGCCACCGCGCCATCATGGACGGCATCGGCATCACCGCGGTGACGACCCAGGACATCTGGAAGGACCATCCCGAGAAGGTGCTGGGCAGCACCGGCGAGTTCGTCAAGAAATATCCCAACACCGCGCGCGCCGTGATCATGGCCGTGCTGGAGGCCGGGCGCTGGATCGACGCGGGCCTCGCGAACAAGCTGAAGATGGCCGACACCATCGCCGAGAAGAGCTATGTGAACACCGGCGTCGACGCGATCAACCAGCGCATCCTGGGGCGCTACCAGAACGGCCTGGGCAAGACCTGGGACGACCCCAACCACATGAAGTTCTTCAACGACGGCGCGGTCAGCTACCCCTGGCTGTCCGACGGCATGTGGTTCCTGACCCAGCACAAGCGCTGGGGCCTCTTGAAGGAGCACCCCGACTATCTGGCCGTGGCCAAGCAGGTCAACCAGACCGAGCTCTACAAGGAGGCGGCGAGCCAGCTCAAGGTCAGCGTGCCCAAGGACACCCTGCGCAGTTCCAGGCTGATCGACGGCGTGGTCTGGGACGGCAGGGATCCCGCGAAGTACGCCGATTCTTTCAAAGTGAAGGCTTGAAGAGGAGTTCAGCACCATGGTCAGCGCAGTCTTCCATTCCCCTCGCGAGCACGGCAGCGCGCCGGTCGCCGTCGCCATGCCTGCCGCGATGCCCGCGATGCCCGTCATGGAGCCGGTGACCGAGCCGGCAGCGCCGCCCAAGGTCCGGCGCCGCGTCGACCTCAACGGCTTCTGGATGCGGGTGCTGCCGCCCGTGCTGGGCCTGGCCCTGCTGATCGGCGTCTGGGCCCTGCTGACGCAGAAAGGCGGCGGAGGCTTTCCCACGCCGGCCGCCACCTTCGATGCCGCCGTCAAGCTGTTCGCCGATCCCTTCTACAGCAAGGGGCCGAACGATCAGGGCATCGGCTGGAACATCCTGAACTCGCTGCAGCGCGTGGCCCTGGGCTTCGGGCTGGCCGCGGCGGTGGGCATCCCGCTGGGCTTCGTGATCGGGCGCTTCGAGTTCGTCAGCCGCATGGTCTCGCCGCTGATCAGCCTCTTGAAGCCGGTCTCGCCGCTGGCCTGGCTGCCGATCGGCCTGCTGGTGTTCAAGAGCGCCAACCCGGCCGCGATCTGGACCATCTTCATCTGCTCGATCTGGCCGATGGTGGTGAACACCGCGGTGGGCGTGCAGCGCGTGCCCGAGGACTATCTGAACGTGGCCAAGGTGCTCAAGCTCAGCGAGTGGAAGATCATCAGCAAGATCCTGTTTCCCGCGGTGCTGCCCTATATGCTGACCGGCGTGCGCCTCTCGGTGGGCACGGCCTGGCTGGTGATCGTCGCGGCCGAGATGCTGACCGGCGGCGTCGGCATCGGCTTCTGGGTCTGGGACGAGTGGAACAACCTCAACGTCCAGCACATCATCATCGCGATCTTCGTGATCGGCATCGTCGGCCTGCTGCTCGAGTGGGCGCTGATGAGCATTGCCAAGCATTTTTCGTATGAGGACTGAAGCCATGAGCAGCAACAAGCCATTCATCGAAGTGCAGGGCGCCGAGATGCGGTTCAACACCCGCAAGGGCCAGTTCCATGCGCTGCGCGACATCCATCTTGACGTGCAGCGCGGCGAGTTCGTCACGCTGATCGGCCATTCGGGCTGCGGCAAGAGCACCCTGCTGAACCTGATCGCCGGCCTGCTGCAGCCCAGCAGCGGCGCGCTGATCTGCGATGGCCGCGAGATCCGCGAGCCCGGCCCCGAGCGCGCGGTGGTGTTCCAGAATCACTCGCTGCTGCCCTGGCTGAGCTGCTTCGAGAACGTCTACCTGGGCGTCGAGTCGGTGTTCGGCGGCCGCGAGATGAAGCGCCAACTGGCCGAGCGCACCGATGCGGCGCTGGAACTGGTGGGCATGGGCCATGCGATGCATAAGCGCCCGCACGAGATCTCCGGCGGCATGAAGCAGCGCGTGGGCATCGCGCGCGCGCTGGCCATGGAGCCCAAGGTGCTGCTGATGGACGAGCCCTTCGGCGCGCTGGATGCGCTGACCCGCGCCCATCTGCAGGACGAGCTGCTGAAGATCGTCGCGCGCACCCACAGCACCGTGGTGATGGTCACCCACGACGTGGACGAGGCGGTGCTGCTGTCCGACCGCATCGTGATGATGACCAACGGGCCGGCCGCCACGATCGGCGAGATCTATCCGGTGGCGATCCCGCGCCCGCGCAACCGGGTCGAGCTGGCCGAGGACCCGGTCTATGTGCATGCGCGCAAGGCGGTGATCGACTTCCTCTACAAGCGCCATGCGCATGTGGAGAAGCAGGCGGCCTGAGCCGACGGCGGCTCAGCCAAGTATCAGCTGCAGGCTCTGTTGATACTGGGCGGTCAGCATGTCCAGCCGGCTCAGCAAGACCTCGCTGCTGCGCGCCAGCCCGGCCGCGGCCTCCGGCCCCTGTACATCGCGCAGGCTGCGCAGCAGGCGCAGCCATTCCTCGCGCACCTCGTCCAGCAGCGCGCGGATCGCGGGGCTGGCCAGCGGCGCGGCCTCCAGCTCGGCCAGGCCGCTCTCGAAGCCGCTAAGCAACTGGCTGAGCAGGGCCGGGTCGCGGCCAGGCAGCAGATCAGCCAGCAGGGCCTCCTTGGCCAGGCGCTGGCTCAGCATGCGCTGGCGTCCGCACAGATTTACCAGACGCAGCGGCCTGCCAGCGCCGGCCGCCTCGATGGCATTGGTGAACTGCTCGGACAGCACCAGCAGCGCTTCGGCCGCCGCATCGGCCTGGCCCAGCACCGCGGCCGAGGGCTTGCCCGTCAACAGCGGCCGCAAGGCGGCCCAGGCCTGGTTCAAGCCCGCGATGTCCAGCGCCGCCGGCAGCAGGGCCGGCAGGCGCGCCAGATTGGCATCCACGCGCGCGGCCGATTCGTCCTGCAGCGTCTTGGCGCGCCTGGCCTCCAGGCCGGCGGCGCGCTGGGCCATCAGCTTCACCAGGCGCTGGCTCAGCATGCGCTGCTGGCCGGCCAGGTTGACGGCCTCGGCCAACTGCGCGGCCTGCACCACCGAACGTGCCACCTCGCCCAGGCGCAGCTGCGCATGCATGGCGGTTTCGCGCAGCAGGCGAAAGGCGCTGTCCTCGTCGATCTCGCGGGCGTTCATCAGCAGGCCCTTGGCCCGCTCGGTCCATTTGCGCTCGTCCAGCTGGGCCTGCAGCGCGGCGAGGCGCCGGGCCTGCCGGTCCGCCTGCCATATGGCCCAGCGCAATTGGGCCTGCAGCTCCGGGGCCGCAGGGGCCGACTCCAGCCAGACCTGCAGGCCCAGCGCCAGCCCGCGCTGCTGCTGCGCGGCGCTGGCGCCCGGCGCGATGCAGACGCCCGGCAGTTCGGGCTTCAGGCCATCCAAGGCGTCCAGCCAGGCATCCAGCGCCGCCCCGTCGGGCAGCCACAGCAGCAGCGCGTCGGCGGCCGCTTCCCGTGCATCCTGCACCAAGCTGTGGCGCCCGGCGCGGACCAGAACGGTGCAATCCCAGGCCGGCAGCGGGGTTTCGGAAGGGCCGAGCAGCAGGACGCGCCGGGGTAGATCGGTGGGCTCGGGCATAGCGCGTACAGAGGCGGGACTTGTTTTCCTGGCGGTGCGGCGCAGCATAAAGCAGGAGCCGGGCCGTGCGGCCCGCGCCCGGCTGGCACGTTGCTTGCGAGAAGCAGGGTGTGGCGCAACGACGCGCCGCGATCGGCAGGAGCCCGCGCTCCCGCCACCTCATCTTCACCGCGCTGCGGTGATCCATCCCGTTGTTCTGGCCTCGCCAAGCCCGGTGCTTGACGCGGCCTTTTGTCGTTTGTAGCGCACCGCCATGGCAGTCTTCTCGCAGAGATTCTTGCAGTCGGGTCACAGCCCCACGCTGTTCGCCGCCTTCCTGTACTTCTCCTTCTCCTGCTGCATCTGGGTGCTGAACGGCGCGCTGGCGCCCTTCATCAGCGAGGCCTATGGGCTGACGCCGGCGCAGAAGGGCCTGATGCTGTCGATTCCCATCATGGCCGGCGCGCTGATGCGCTTTCCGCTGGGCCTGCTGTCGCAGTACATCGGCCGCAAGAACGCCACCCTGGTCGAGATGGGCCTGATCGCGGTGGCCATGCTCTACGGCTTCTTCATGGTCAAGAGCTTCGACGACCTGCTGGCCATGGGCGTGCTGCTGGGCATCGCCGGCGCCAGCTTCGGCGTGGCGCTGAGCCTCGGGTCGGGCTGGTATCCGCCGCAGTACAAGGGCCTGGCCATGGGTCTGGTGGGGGCGGGCAATGTCGGCACGGCGGTGTCGGTGCTGGTGGCGCCGCCGCTGGCGCAGGCCTATGGCTGGCAGACGGTCTATGCGCTGGCGGCCGGCGCCATCCTGCTGCCGATGGTGGTGATGATCGTGTTCGCGAAGGAACCGCCCGATGTCGACGCCCATGCCTCGTTGCGCGAGCATGTGGCCTGCCTGTTCGAGAAGGACGGCTGGGCCTTCAGCCTGATCTACGGCGTGACCTTCGGCGGTTTCATCGGCCTGACCACCTTCCTGCCCACCTACTACTACGACCAGTTCGGCGTCTCCAAGGTGCAGGCCGGCCAGCTGACGATGCTCGCTGCCTTCATGGGGGCGGCCGTGCGGGTGATCGGTGGCTGGCTGTCGGACCGCTGGGGCGGCGTCAACACGCTGACCGTGGTGCTGGTGGTGGTGGCCCTGGGCCTGGTACTGGTCGGGCTGGCCGGGAGTTCGCTGGTGCTGACCACGCTGCTGCTGATCGTCTGCTTCGCGGCCCTGGGCGCCGGCAATGGCGCGCTGTTCCAGCTGGTGCCGCTGCGCTGGCCCGCGGCCACCGCGGTGGCCGGTTCGATGATCGGCGAGATCGGTGCCTTGGGCGGCGGCCTGGTGCCCAATCTGATGGGCCTGTCCAAGCAGCATGCCGGCACCTATCTGTGGGGCTTCGTCGCCTTCGCCGTGTTCGCCGTGCTGATGCTGGGCGTGATGCGCGTGATGCAGATCCGCTGGACCCGGACCTGGGCCGAGCGCGGCGGGCGCGCTCGGCCCGTCGGGCCGGACATGGGGCTCCCCCGGACCCCCTCCGGGAGGGGGCTCCAGCATGAATGACAAAGCGGCCTGCGGCCGCCGCCTATTTGGGCAGAAAGAGCAGCCAGTAGATCAGCAGCAGGTTGAGCAGGCCGGACAGCGCCAGGCCCAGCTGCCACAGCACCAGCGGGTTGCGCCGCGCCAGCGGCGTGCTGCCGGGGGCGGGCAGCGGCCGCGAGGCGCCGCGCTCCAGGGCCAGCAGCAGCTCCTCGGCGGTCTCGAAGCGCAGGCCGGCCTCGCGATTGACGGCCTTCAGCAGCAGATGGTCCAGCCAGATCGGCACCTCGGGCCGGGTGCGCGAGGGCGCGGCCGGGTCGCGGCGGAAACGCGCGCGCTGGTAGGGCTCGATCTCGCCGTAGGGCAGGTGGCCGGTGAGCCATTGGTAGAGGGTGACGCCCAGTGCATAGAGGTCGCTGCCGGCATCGGCCGCGAGCTGCTGATGGGGCGGCTCGGCCCATTGCTCGGGGTTGATGTAGCTGGGCGTGCCGGCGTGCAGCTCGCGCAGTGCCTCGGGCTCGCGGCCCGAGAGGGCCACGCCCAGGTCCAGCAGGCGCCACTGGCCGTCGTCGCCGAGGTGCACATTGGCGGGCTTGATGTCGCGATGCACGACGCCGGCGCGGTGCAGGCGGCCCAGGGCTTGGGCCAGGGCCGCGGCGGCCGCCAGGAACTCGGGCAGGGCGGGGCGCTGGTCGAGCAACTGCTCCAGCGTGCGGCCGCCATGCCAGTCGAACAGCAGGTAGAAGGCGCTGGCGCCGACGGGTTCATGCGCGCGCACCAGGCCGCCGGCCTCGGCCAGGCGCTGGCCCAGCCAGCCCTCGTGGGCCAGCATCGCGCGTTCCTGCGGGTCGCCGGCGCGGGCCTCGTGCAAGGTCTTGATCGCCATCAGATGGCCGTCGGCATGGCGGGCCTGGTAGAGCCGATGCACGCCGCTGTCGGCCACCAGCGCGGTGATGGCGAGACCGTCCAGCAACTCGCCCACCCGCAGCTTGGGCGGCACGGGCAGGCGCAGGGACGCCCCCAGCACGTCATCGTACTGGCCCGGAGCCAGCCCGCGCACCTGCAGCAGCAGGGCCGTGGCGTTGTCGGGGCCGCCGGCGTCCAGCGCGGCCTGCACCAGGGCCGCGGCCGCGGCCTGCGGGTCGTCGCCGCCCGCCAGGGCCGCGAGACGCTTCGGCGCCAGCACTCCATGCACGCCGTCGCTGGTCAGCAGCAGGCGGTCGCCGACGCGCAGCTCGCCCTGGGCATAGTCGACGCGCACCACGTCGTCCAGGCCGATGGCGCGGGTCAGGCGCACGAAGTCCCGTTGGTCCAGCGCATGGTCCTGGGTCAGCGCCAGGCAGTCGCCGTCGCGCAGCAGATGGATGCGGCTGTCCCCGACATGGGCCACGGTGTAGCTGTGGCCGCGCAGCACGATGGCGCTCAGCGTGGTCAGCGCCGAGGGCTGCTCGCGGCGCCGGTTGTGGTGGAACAGCCAGGCGTTCTGCGCGGCGATCAGGCGGTCCAGGGCCACCGTGGTGTCCCAGCCCGCGGGCGCGGCGTAGTAGTCCTGCACCACGCTCATCACCGTGGTCTGCGCCGCCATGCGGCCATCGCCGCCCGCCGACACGCCATCGGCCAGCGCGGCGATCCAGCCCTTGGACTGGTCCGCAGCGGCGGGGCGCTGCACCGCGGCGAAATCCTCGTTGCGTTCGCGCGGGCCGCGTGCGCTGGCCAGGCCGATGGCAATGTCGAAACTCATGATGGCGGCGATTCTGCCTTCTTTGCTTTCTCTTCCCGCACGGAGCGTGATGCATGAAAAAGATGAAACTGGTGATGGTGGGCAACGGCATGGCCGGCGTGCGCACGCTGGAAGAGCTGCTGAAGATCGCCCCCGATCTCTACGACATCACGGTGTTCGGGGCCGAGCCGCACCCCAACTACAACCGCATCCTGCTGAGCCCGGTGCTGGCCGGCGAGCAGACGATCGACGAGATCATCCTGAATCCGCTCGACTGGTATGTCGACAACAACATCACCCTGCACCTGGGGACCAAGGTCACGCAGATCGACCGCGTCCGCCGCAAGGTGGTGGCCGAGGACTCGAACGGGCAGATCGTCGAGGCCGACTACGACCGCCTGCTGGTCGCCACCGGCTCCAGCCCCTTCATCCTGCCGGTGCCCGGCAAGGACCTTGAAGGCGTGATCGCCTACCGCGACATCGCCGACACCAACACGATGATCGAGGCGGCGACGAAGTACCGCCACGCGGTCGTGATCGGCGGCGGCCTCTTGGGCCTGGAAGCGGCCAACGGCCTGATGCTGCGCGGCATGCAGGTGACCGTGGTGCATCTCGGCGACTGGCTGATGGAGCGCCAGCTGGACGACCAGGCCGGCGAGCTGCTGCGCAAGTCGCTACAGGGACGCGGCCTGAGGTTCATGCTGGGGGCGCACACCCAGGCGCTGATTCCGGACAAGGACGGAAGGGTGATGGCCGTGCGGTTCAAGGACGGCAGCGAGATCCCGGCCGACCTGGTCGTGATGGCCGCCGGCATCCGCCCCAACACCACGCTGGCCGAAAGCGCCGGCATCCACTGCCAGCGCGGCATCGTGGTCAGCGACACGCTGCAGACCGTCACCGACCCGCGCATCTACGCGGTGGGCGAATGCGCGGCGCACCGCGGCATCGCCTACGGCCTGGTGGCGCCGCTGTTCGAGCAGGGCAAGGTCTGCGCCACCCACCTGGCCCAGTTCGGCATCGGCCGCTATCAGGGCAGCCAGACCAGCACCAAGCTGAAGGTCACCGGCATCGACCTGTTCAGCGCCGGCGACTTCATGGGCGGCGAGGGCACCGAGGAGATCGTGATGAGCGATCCCTTCGCCAGCGGGGGCGGCGTCTACAAGAAGCTGGTGATCAAGGACGACCAACTGGTCGGCGCCTGCCTCTACGGCGACACGGTGGACGGCAGCTGGTACTTCAAGCTGCTGCGCGAGGGCCGCAAGATCGCCGACATCCGCGACAAGCTGATGTTCGGCGAATCGAATATCGGCGATGTCGGCCACCAGGGCCACAACAAGGCCGCCGCGATGGCCGAAACGGATGAGGTCTGCGGCTGCAACGGCGTCAGCAAGGGCAGCATCTGCAAGGCCATCAAGGACAAGGGCCTGTTCACGCTGGAGGAGGTGCGCAAGCACACGAAGGCCAGCGCCAGCTGCGGCTCCTGCACCGGCCTGGTGGAGCAGCTCTTGATGTTCACCGCCGGCGGCGACTACTCGGCCGCACCGAAGAAGAAGGCGATCTGCGGCTGCACCGAGCTGAGCCATCAGGATGTGCGCGACGCGATCTTCAAGGAGCACATCACCAGCCTGGAGCAGCTCTACCGCACGCTGGGCTGGAAGACGCCGAACGGCTGCGCCAGCTGCCGCCCGGCGCTGAACTACTACCTGATCTCCAGCTGGCCCAAGGAGGCGCAGGACGATCCGCAGGCGCGCTTCATCAACGAGCGCAGCCACGCCAATATCCAGAAGGACGGCACTTACTCGGTGATCCCGCGCATGTGGGGCGGGGAGACCACGGCCGACGAGCTGCGGCGCATCGCGGACGCGGTCGACAAATACAAGATCCCGACGGTCAAGGTCACCGGCGGCCAGCGCATCGACCTGCTGGGCGTGAAGAAGGAGGACCTGGTCGATGTCTGGAAGGACATCGGCATGCCCTCGGGCCATGCCTATGCCAAGGCACTGCGCACCGTGAAGACCTGCGTCGGTTCAGAATGGTGCCGCATGGGCACCCAGGACAGCACGCAGATGGGCAAGGACCTGGAGCGCGCGATGTGGCGCATGTATGCGCCGCACAAGGTCAAGTTCGCGGTCAGCGGCTGCCCGCGCAACTGCGCCGAGGCGGGGATCAAGGACGTGGGCATCATCGGCGTCGACTCGGGCTGGGAGATGTACGTCGCCGGCAACGGCGGCATCAAGACCGAGGTGGCGCATTTCTTCACCAAGCTGAAGACCCCGGCCGAGGTGCTGGAGTACACCGGTGCCTTCATGCAGCTCTACCGCAAGGAGGGCTGGTACCTGGAGCGCACCGTGCACTACATCGCGCGCGTGGGCCTGGACCATGTGAAGGCCCGCATCCTCGACGACCACGAGGGCCGCCGCGCCCTGTGGGCCGAGCTGCAGTACGCGCTGGACGGCGAGCCCGATCCCTGGTTCGAGTTCGACAAGGCCAAGGTCGATCTGCGCCAGTTTGAAGCCCTTTGATCCGAGGAGATGGCGATGAGTGACTGGAAGACCATCTGCGCCGTGAGCGATATTCCCGTGCTGGGTTCGCGCCGTGTGCAGCGCGCGAAAGGCCCGCAGGTCGCGCTGTTCCGCACCGCGGACGATCAGGTCTACGCCCTGCTGGACCGCTGCCCGCACAAGGCCGGTCCCTTGAGCCAGGGCATCGTGTTCGGGCGTGCCGTGGCCTGCCCGCTGCACAACTGGACCATAGCCCTGGACAGCGGCTGCGCCCGCGAGCCCGACGAGGGCCGCACGCCCAGCTTCGCGGTCAGGATTGAAGAGGGACAGGTCTTGCTCAATCGGGCCGAGCTGGACAGCGTGGCCATCGAGCTGGAGCCGGTCCAGGCCGGCCCCTGCACCCGCATCGGCAGCTGCTGATCAAGGCCATGCACGAGACACGCTCCACCTGCCCCTACTGCGGCGTCGGCTGCGGCGTGATCATCGAGAGCGAGGATGGCGCGCAGATCACCGGCGTGCGCGGCGACCCCGGGCATCCGGCCAACTTCGGCCGGCTCTGCACCAAGGGCTCGACCCTGCACCTGACGGCCGCGCCGATCACCTTGCAGCGCCGCCTGCTGCAGCCGGCCTGGCGCGCGGCGCGCGGCGAGCCCGCGCAGCCGCTGGGCTGGGACGAGGCCAATGCCCGCATCGCCGCACAACTGGCCGCGGTGCGCGTCAAGCATGGGCCGGACGCGATCGCCTTCTACATCTCGGGCCAGCTGCTGACCGAGGACTATCACGCCTTCAACAAGCTGGCGCGCGCCCTGGTCGGCACCAACAACATCGACTCCAACTCGCGCCTGTGCATGAGCTCGGCCGTGGTCGGCTACAAGCAGAGCCTGGGCGCCGATGCGCCGCCGGCCTGCTACCAGGACATCGAGCTGACGGATTGCCTCTTCATCGCCGGCGCGAATCCGGCCTGGGCGCATCCGATCCTGTTCCGGCGCATCGAGGATGCGCGGGCCAAGCGGCCGGAGCTGAAGATCATCGTCGTCGATCCGCGCCGCACCGAGACGGCGGAGTTCGCCGACCTGCATCTGCAGATCCAGCCCGGCACCGACGTGGCCCTGTTCCAGGGCCTGCTGCACGCCTGCATCTGGGAGGGCTGGATCGACGCCGCCTTCATCGCAGCGCACACCGAGGGCTTCGCCGCGCTGAAGGCCCTGGTGCGCGAGATGACGCCGGCGGCGGCGGCAAGGATCTGCGGCATCGAGGAGGCCGACCTGCTGCAGGCGGCGCGCTGGATTGCGAAGTCGCCGTCCACCCTGTCGCTGTACTGCATGGGTCTGAACCAGAGCAGCAGCGGCACGGCCAAGAACACCGCCCTGATCAATCTGCACCTGGCCACCGGCCAGATCGGCCGGCCCGGCGCCGGCCCCTTCTCGCTGACCGGCCAACCGAATGCGATGGGCGGCCGCGAGACCGGCGGCATGGCCAGCCTGCTGCCCGGCCACCGCGACCCGGCCAATGCGGCGCACCGCGCCGAGATCGCGCGCCTGTGGGGCGTGGAGGCGCTGCCCGAGACGCCCGGCAAGACCGCGGTGGAGCTGTTCGAGGCGGCGGCCCGCGGCGAGATCAAGGCCCTGTGGATCGCCTGCACCAACCCCGCGCAATCGCTGCCCGACCAGGACCTGGTGCGGCGCGCGCTGCAACGCTGCGAGCTGGTGATCCTGCAGGAGGCCTTCGGCGACACCGCCACCGCCGCCTATGCCGACGTGCTGCTGCCGGCCGCCAGCTGGGGCGAGAAGGAGGGCACGGTCACCAACAGCGAGCGCCGCATCACGCGCGTGCGCGCCGCCGTGCCGGCGCCCGGCGGCGCGCGCGCCGACTGGCGCATCGCGCGCGACGTGGCGCGCGAGCTGGAGCGTCTGCTGCGCCCCGGCCTGCCCAGCCTGTTCGGCGCCGAGGGACCCGAGCAGCTGTGGCTGGAGCACCGTGAGGCCACGCGCGGCCGCGACCTGGACATCACCGGCCTCAGCTACGCCCTGCTGGAACAGCGCGGCCCGCAGCAATGGCCCTATCCCGAGGGCGCCAGCCAGGGCCGCGCGCGCCTCTACGAGGACGGCCGCTTTCCCGCCACGCCGGCCGGCCGCGCGCGCTTCATCGCCAGGCCCTATGCGCCGGCGCGCGACGAAACGAATGCGAAGTTCCCCCTCGCGCTGACCACCGGCCGCCTGCGCGACCAATGGCATGGCATGAGCCGCACCGGCCTGCTGGGCCGGCTGTTCGCGCATGAGGGCCGGCCGCTGCTGCGCATGAACCCGAACGACATGCCGCGCCGCGGCCTGCAGGACGGCGACTTCGTGCGCGTCGCCTCGCGCCGCGGTGAGCTGACCCTGATCCTGATGGGCGACGAGGCGATCGCGCCGGCCCAGGCCTATGTGGCCATGCATTGGGGCGAGGAGTTCGTCTCCGGCCGCGACGCCGAGGGCCGTCCGCTGCATGGCGTCAACGCCGTCACCCAGGGCGGCTTCTGTCCCGACTCCAAGCAGCCCGAGCTGAAGTTCGCGGCCGTCGCGGTGCAGCGCCTGGAACTGCCCTGGCGGCTCTCGGCCGCCGCCTGGGGCGAGGCCGGCCATGCGTTGCGCGGCGTGATGGGCGAGCTGGACTATGCGCATTGCCTGCCGGTGCAGGGCCCCGAAGGCCTGCAGGGCTGGGCCTTCGAGGCGGCCAACGCCACGCCGATCGCACCCGAGCTGGTGCAGCGCGTGGCCGCCATCCTCGGTCTGCAGGGCGCGGGCGTGCCGCCAGGCGTCTTGCGTTATGCCGACACGCGCCGCAGCCGACTGCGCCTCTTGCGCCTGGATGAGGCGGGCCAGCGCCTGCTGGGCCTGCTGACCGTGGGCGAGGGCGGTAAGGAGGGGGCCTGGCTGCACCAGCTCTGGCGCGAGGCCGGGGCGGTGGCGCCGCATGGCCGGCGCCTGCTGGCGCCCGATGCCGGAGATGCCGCGCAGGATCTGGCTCCAAAGAGCCCGCAGGTCTGCAACTGCTTCGACATGTCCGAGGCGCGCATCCGCGGCCAGCTGGCGCAATGCGCGGGCGCCCCGGCCGAGCGTCTGAAGGCCCTGCAAGGGGCGCTGAAATGCGGCACCCAATGCGGTTCCTGCCTGCCGGCGCTGCGCCGCCTGATCGATTCCACCCCTTGCGAGGTCACCGCATGAACACCATCCATCCCATCTCCCTCGTCGGCGCCGGCCCCGGCGATCCGGAGCTGCTGACCGTCAAGGCGCTGAAGCGTCTGCAGGCCGCCGATGTGGTGCTGAGCGACGACCTGGTCGACGCCCGCGTGCTGGCCCTGCTGCGCCCCGAGACGCGCGTGCTGAAGGTTGGCAAGCGGGGAGGCTGCCAGATGGCGCCCCCGGGCCAGGAGTACCTGGCCGTGCCCCCAGAGGGGGCGGCGCGCCGCTCTTGGGAGCGGCCCGGCGAGCGGCGCTACTCCACCGAGCAGCGCTTCATCCACGAGCTGATGATCCGCGAGGCCAGGGCGGGCCGGCGCGTCGTGCGCCTGAAGGGCGGCGATCCCTTCGTGTTCGGTCGCGGCGGCGAGGAAATGGATGCGCTGCGCGCCGCCGGGCTGGAGGTCGAGGCCGTCAGCGGCCTGACCTCGGGCATCGCCGGCCCGGCCAGCATCGGCATTCCGGTGACCGACCGGCGCTGCACGCCCGGCGTGGCGCTGGTGACGGGCCACAACGGCGAGGGCGGCCGGGCACCGGACTGGGCCGCGCTGGCGAAGAGCGGGCTGACCCTGGTGATCTATATGGGCGTGGCGCGCAGCGCGGAGATCGTCGCGGCGCTGCGCGCCGGCGGCATGCGCGGCGACATGCCGGCCGCGGTGATCGTGGCGGCGCATACCGAGCGGCAGCGGCAGGCGCTGACGACCTTGGATGGGCTGTGCGCGGCGCTGGCGCGCGAGCCGGGCCTGGGCAGCCCGGCGGTGCTGGTGGTGGGCGAGGTGGCCGGCCTGGCGGCATGCAAGGCCCTGCCCGCGGAGATCGCGCGGAACCTGGCCGCTCAGCCGCCGAGGCTGGCGCTGGGGTAGCGAGGACGGAGCCGGCTCGGCAGCGCGGTCACGGCAGGCGCGTGCGCGGTCAAACAGGCACGGAAAACACGGGCTAACGCGGATATCGCGGGTGCCGGCTTGCCGAACAATGGTCGCGACGAGCCATGACGGCTGAAGCATCGGCACATTCGACCGGGTGCCGTAGAAAGGGGGCGTGTGAAATCGCGCTCCAACTTCGAGACCAAGGTTCTCTTTGCGTTTGGCATGGCCGTGCCGGTCGTCCTGGGGCTGCCCGCCATCATCTGGAACCTGGCCAGCGACGCGGCCGAGGCGGCGCAGCAGGTGGCCCGGATGCAGCGGCTCATGCATACCCTCGCGCAGACCAAGGTAGCCACGCTGCAGATCGAGCTGAACACGCAGAGCTTCCGCGTCACCGGGGACCTCACGCGCCTGGCGGAGCGCGATGCGGCGACCGACAAGCGCGAGCGCCAGCTGGCGGAGATCGGGCAGCAGACCACGAACCATGCCGCGCAGCAGCAGCGCCTGCGTCAATTGCGGGAGGTGATCGCGCAGCGCCTGGCGCTCTCGCGCGAGATCGAGCGCCTGCGCAAGGTTCAGGGGCAGGCAGCGGCCAACGCCTATGTGAACCAGGCGCCGCTGCAGGAGGCACGGGCCCATGCCTACCGCCTGCTGGACGAGATGGATGAGGAAGAGTGCCTGAGTCTGGAGGCGCACAGCGCGGACCATCAGCGCACCGGCCGCCGCCTGGAGGACAGCGAGGAGCGGCAGTCCATCACCCTGCGTTCGATTGCCGATGCCGTGATGACGACCGATGTCGGCGGGCATATCACGCGCATGAATCCAGTCGCGGCGGTACTGGAGTCCGGCCAGGCCAAGAACCGCGAGCGCGACATCGTGCTGCTGGGGCGCGGCGGCGGCGCCCGTCCCATCGCGATGAGCACCTCCCCCAAGTGCGATCTCGGCGGACGGATCCGCGGGGCGGTCCTGGCCTTCCGCGACATGACGAGCAGCAAGGACTCGGCCGTCATCGTGCGCTCGACCCTCGACCTGGTGCGCGATCTCGACCGCCGCATCGTCGCGGAAGACCTTGAGACGCAGGCGCGCTGGGACCAACTGCTGCGCATGGGCTGCGACTCGACCAGGGCTACTTCATCGCCCGGCCGATGCCGGCCGAGGAGTTCCAGGCTTGGTGGCGCAGCTTCGAACCGCGGGTCGCGGTGGGCTGATGAGGCGCGGGCGCCGCGGCGCCGAGGCCCCGAGTGATGGCGCGAATTCCTGCTGTGCCGCCTCGCGAAAGTCGAGACAGTAACGAGCCAGAGCACTGGATCAGCGAACCCTAGCCGCCACCGCAGTGCTGCTGCTCGCAGGGAATTCCATCGTGATCGCCATCCATTTCGGTGCCGGGGCAGTGGTTGATGAACCATTTCGCTTCCGCGCAGGAAGTCATCTGCGAGCAGTGCTTGCGGCCGTCGCAGCGGTAGTTGCCGCTGCCCGGCGACGTCAATGCGGGGAGAGGGCTGCTGCGGCTACCCTCAACCGGCGCCGATGGCTCGGCCGGCACGCGCTCGAGCGCATGCCGCCGTTCGTAGCCGCGGTACTGCTGGTAGCCGAAGGCGCCGAGGCCGATGACGATCGCCAAGGTCAGCAGTCGGGCCAGCCAGTTCGGCGCGTCGCGGCGAGGCCGGTGGAGCGCGGCTGTTCGCGATGATGATGATGCCGGCGCAGGCGGTGTCGTGCGGGAGCCGGTGGGCGATGCGGCCTGCTGCGCCGGCGGCCGGCTGTTGCCGATGGCGCTGCGGACGACCTTGATCGCCTGGGGTTTGCCGTTGTCGCCGCGCCCCGGTTCGTAGCTCAGCATCTCGCCCACCGTGGGGCGCGATCCATCGTTGGGAAAGGCGCTGATGTGAACGAACAGTTCCGGCCCGCCATGCGTCGGTGCGATGAAGCCGAAGCCGCGCTCGTCGTGCCAGGTGCGGAGGGTACCGGTGAGGGGCATGGTGGTGAACGCTCGACATGAGGGTGACCGATTGTGCGGCCAAGCCCGTCCTTCTCGACGGACGGGCTGGGTATCGGTCCGCCGATGCACGAGCGGGCCGGCGTAGGAGTAGCCCTACCCCCGAACAAAATATCGTCCGATGGCGTCGGATTCTCGGCGTAGCAGGATGGGAGACTCCCGACAAAAGGAGTCTCAGATGCCGACATCCAGCAAGACACTCATCGACCTTGAAACGAAGTTCTGGCAATCGATGGTCAATCAGGACACCGAGGCCGCCCTGGCGATGCTGAGCGAACCCGCGCTGATGGTCAGCCCGCATGGTGCGCTCAAGTTCGACCATGCGGGTTACCGCAAGATGGCGGAGCATGGGTCCATGGTGATCACGTCCTTTGAGCTGAGCGACGTGGACGTCGTATTCCCCAACGACGCCACGGCCATCTTGACCTACCGCGTCAAGCAGGCCCTCTCGTCCAGGGAAAAGGGCGAACGCAGCGAGCAGGAAATGAATGACACGTCCACCTGGGTCCAGAAGGGCAAGCGATGGCAATGCGTCATGCATACCGAAACCCCGGTCGAGACCGGGCCGGGGCTGCACTGAGGCAAGACGGGCGGCAGCGGCTGCAAGCGTGTCAGCCGCGCCGCCGCCGGCATTGCGCCACCTCAGCGGATCGGCGTGTAGAGCGCCTGCAGCGCGTGCTCGGCCAGCGCGCGGCCCATGCGCTCGCTGGCGTCGAGCGAACTGCGGAAGTGGATGCCGCCCCAGATGCGCACCGAGCGATGTTCGTCAGCCAGGGTCGTGAGGTTGGCGACGCTGCGCGTGAGCTTTGGGTCGGCGCTGTCGGTCACGACGATGGGGCCGGCGTTGCGATCGCCCAGGGTCTGGCCGAGCAGGGTCGCCGCCGTGCCGGCAATGATGGCCGCCTGCGAGGGGTATTCCGGATGCATGGGCGTTGCATTGAGTGGCGTCCAGCCGGCGTCGCGTTCGGTGGCCGGGTTGTTGTCCTGGTCGCCGTTGCGGATCGCGGTGACGGGGCGCCAGAAGTTGTAGTGGAACTTGGCGTCCCAGTCGACGATGAAGGTATTGGCCACGCCGAGGCTCATCAAGGCGAAGCTGCGCGAGCAATCGGCCAGGTTCATCTGCCGCGCGGCGGTGAGCTGGCGCGCGGCCTGATACCAGGCCAGCAGCAGATTCGGCTGCGACCAGAATTTCACCGCATCGCTCTGCGCCGGCGTGCGCTGTGTGCTGCGCGTGCCGCCCAGATCCTTGGTCTCGTTGTAGTCGAGCGCGTACTGGGCGCTGGCCAGCTCGGGCGGCGGGCCGGGACGGAAACGATCGGCCTTGTCGAAACCCCAGGGCTTGGCGCGCGCGTACTGCGCGGTCAGCGGAGGCGTGGTCGGGATCCAGGTGCCGGGCGTGGTGATGGGGCGGTAGGTATCGGGCGCCGCGCTGTCGTCGTTGGCGCGGTCGGCCAGCACGGCGGCGGCGGCCTCCTCGCCGAGCTTGATCGCGGCGTCCTTGGCGGGGCCGTCGGGAACGCCCGCCGTGGCGGCAGCATAGGCCGCGTCGATCTTGGCGCGCTGCGCCGGGAACAGCGCCAGCAGGGCGCCGCGCGCCGCGCTTGATGCGGCAACCTCGGCCGAGGCATCGGGCCGTGGCGCGCCCTTGTAGGCGTAGCGGTTGTAGCGGGGCTGCACCGTGTTGACCGCATCGGCCATCGCCACATGCATGATCGCCAGGGCCCGCGCGCCCGGAGCGCCGCCGGTGTTGGCGGCGTTCATCACGTCGAAGCCCGCGACATTCCAGTCGGTCACGGTGTCGGCCCGGGCCGGCCCGGCGGCACCGAGCGCCATGCCCAGCGTCAAGATGGCGAGAGATTTCATGACACCCTCCAAGCCCAAGTGGCCGTCGAATCGGCTTCGACGCCGGGCAGCGTATGTCGCAACCCAGGGCCGCTCCACCCCTAGGTTCGCGTCCCCGGCCGGAGGCGGGCGGCCGCTCAGCCGAGCTTGAAGTGCCCCATCAGCTCCGCCAGCTTCAGCGCCTGGTCCTTCAGCGATGCCGCCGCCGCCGCGCCCTGTTCCACCAGCGCCGCGTTCTGCTGCGTCATCTGGTCCAGTTCGACCACCGTACCGTTGACCCGCGCGATGCCGCCGCTCTGCTCGCTGGCGGCGGCGCTGATCTCGCCGATGATGTCGGTCACGCGCTGCACGCTGGCGACGATCTCGTTCATCGTGCTGCCGGCGTCCTGCACCAGGCGGGCACCGGTCTCGACCTTGTCGACCGACGTGCCGATCAGGCCCTTGATCTCGCGCGCAGCCTCGGCACTGCGCTGCGCCAGGCTGCGCACCTCGCCGGCCACCACCGCGAAGCCGCGGCCCTGCTCGCCGGCCCGGGCCGCCTCGACGGCGGCGTTCAGTGCCAGGATATTGGTCTGGAAGGCGATGCCGTCGATCACGCCGATGATGTCGCTGATCTTCTTGGAACTGGCGTTGATCTCGTCCATCGTGGCCACCACCTGGCCGACCACGGTGCCGCCGCGCTGCGCCACCTGGGCGGCGCTGCCGGCCAACTGCTTGGCGGTGCCGGCCGCATCGGCGCTCTGGCTGACGGTGCCGGTCAGCTGGCTCATCGAGCTGGCGGTCTGCTGCAGGTTGGCCGCGGTCTGCTCGGTGCGGTTGGACAGGTCCAGATTGCCGCTGGCCACCTCCGAGCTGGCCACCTGGATGCTCTCGGCCGATTCACGCACCTGGCCGACGATCTGCGCCAGCGCGCCCTGCATCGCGCCCAGCGAATGCAGCATCTCGGCTGCTTCATCCTTGCCCTTGACGGCGCGCGCAGGGCTCAGGTCGCCGGCCGCCATCCGGGAGGCGAAGCCGCGCGCCTCGCCAAGCGGCGTGACGATGGACAGCGAGATGCGCCAGGCCAGTGCCAGCCCCAGCGCGACGCAGACCGCGAAGGCCAGCAGCAGCCCGGTGAAGATGTTCTTGACCAGGCTGTCCACCTGCTCGAACACCGTCGTGCTGGTCTTGGCCAGGGTGGCTTCGATGCCCAGCAGCATCGCGATCGCCGGCGCATAGGAGGCGTCGGCCTGCTTCATGTCGGCAAAGGCTTCCTGGGCATCGGCATAGCCGTTGCCCTGCAGCTTCTGCGCCACCGGCGCCACCGCCTTGCGGTAGCTGGCGATGTGCTGGCGGAACGCGGCCAGGTCCTCGCGCTGCTTGTCGGTCTTGGCGATCGCGCCGAAATCGGCCATCGCCTGGTCCAGCCCCTGCTGGGACCGGTCCCAGGCGGCCTTGGCGCGCGCCATGTCCTCGTTGTTGAAGATCGAGGCCACCAGGGTCGCGGTGGCGGCCTGGCTCTCGATCAGCCGGGTGCGGCCGGCGATCGTGATGCTGTTGGCCGGGATCAGTTCCTGCGTGATGCCGTGCAGCGCCTTCTGCGCCACAGACAGACCGAAGCCGCCGATGCCCACCAGCAGGGCGGTCATCAACAGCATCGCGCCAAAGCCCAGCAGCAGGCGGGGGCGGGTTTTCAGGTTGCGCAGCATCGGTAGTCGGTCCTTCTCGAGTTCACGTCTAAGTCAATCAATCAAACATACAGACAATCGTCGCCCGTTCCCTCCGGACCGGCATTCCGCTCGCGCCCGGCAAGGCCCGAGGAGCCGGCTTCGCCGGCCTGGCGGGCGGGGGGGAGGGCTGATCTCACTGCAGGCGGAAACCGCCCACCACCTGCGAGAGCTTGAGCGCCTGGTCCTTCAGCGACTCGGCCGCCGCCGCGCTCTGCTCCACCAGCGCGGCGTTCTGCTGGGTCATCTGGTCCAGCCGTCCCACCGCAGCATTGACCGTGCCGAGGCCCTGGCTCTGTTCGACCGTGCCGGCGCTGATCTCGGCAATGATGTCGGTCACGCGTTTCACGCTGGCGACGATCTCGTTCATCGTGCTGCCGGCATCCTGCACCAGGCGGGCGCCGGTCTCGACCTTGTCGACCGACGTGCCGATCAGGCCCTTGATCTCGCGCGCAGCCTCGGCACTGCGCTGCGCCAGGCTGCGAACCTCGCCGGCCACCACCGCGAAGCCGCGGCCCTGCTCGCCGGCACGGGCCGCCTCGACGGCGGCGTTCAGCGCCAGGATATTGGTCTGGAAGGCGATGCCGTCGATCACGCCGATGATGTCGCTGATCTTCTTGGAGCTGGCGTTGATCTCGTCCATCGTGGCCACCACCTGGCCGACCACGGTGCCGCCGCGCTGCGCCACCTGGGCGGCGCTGCCGGCCAGTTGCTTGGCGGTGCCGGCCGCATCGGCGCTCTGGCGCACGGTCGCGGTCAGCTGGCTCATCGAGCCGGCGGTCTGCTGCAGGTTCGAGGCGGTCTGCTCGGTGCGCTGCGACAGATCGGTGTTGCCGGTGGCGATCTCGGCGCTGGCGGTCTGGATGCTGTCGGCGCTGTGGCGCACCTCGGCCAGCGCCCGGGCGAGCGCCGCGCGCATGCCGCCGAGCGCACGCTGCACATCGCCGATCTCGTCGGTGCGGCTGCTGGCCTCGCCCTGGCTCAGGTCGCCGCGGCCGATGCGCTCGGCCTGGCCCACCAGCTCGCGCAGCGGGCCGGCGATCGCGCGCACCAGGTAGAAGGTGGCCGCCGCCAGGCCGGCGACGATCAGGCCCATCACGATGGAGACGATCCAGACCGTGCGCATGCGCTCGGCCCCGGCCTGCTCGCGCAGCGCATCGGAACGCTGCTGCTGCAGCTTGACGAACTCGGCCTGCGCGTCCAGATAGCTGGCGATGGCGGGCAGCATCTTGCCCCTCAGCGCCGCCACCGAGGCCTCGGCCTGGCCCTCGGTCTTCAGCTTGCCGGCCTCGTTGCGGGCGGCGATATAGGCCTTGCGGGTGTCGGCGATGCGCGCCATCGCGGCCTTCTCCTCGTCCGAGACGGCCAGCGTTTCCAGCTCCTTCTGCATCTCGGAGATGCTGGCCGTCGTGGCCTCGATCTGCGGCTTGAAGGTCTGTGCCACTACCGCGTCGCCGCTCAGGATGCCGGCGGCGGCGCGTGCCGCATTGGCCTCGGTCTGGCCGCGCCAGCGCAGCGCCAGCTCGAACTTGCGCTGCTGCTCGGCCTGGGCCTGCTGGGCCAGGGCCTGCAGCTTGGCGGTGCGCGTGGCCGAGGCCGCGGTCATCAGCGCCACCGTGGCGGCCAGACAGCCCACGGGCAGCCACAGCTTGGCGGCAATCGAAAGCGACTTCATCTACAAGGTCTCCTGGCGGGTCTCGGTGGTGCGTAGCGCGGCGCAGACCGGCTCTTCCTCGCTATCGACCGTGGCGGGCCGATCTTGAGCCTCTGTTAGGCTGACGCCTGCGACAAACTTCTCGCCCCGCCATGAGCTTCCTGGCCATCGACATCGGCAACACCCGCCTCAAATGGGCTCTTTATGCCTCGCCCCAGCCCGGTGCGGCGCTGCTGGCCCATGGCGCGGTGTTCCTGGAGAACATCGACCGCCTGGCCGAGGAGAACTGGCGCGGCCTGCCGCAGACGCCGCACAGCATGCTGGGCTGCAATGTGGCCGGCGACGCGGTGCGTCGCCGCGTCGAGGAGCAGCTGGAGCTGTGGGACATCGAGCCGCGCTGGGTGGTGTCCAGCACCCAGGGCGGCGGCATCGTCAACGGCTATGACCATCCGGGCCGCCTGGGCGCCGACCGCTATGTCGCGCTGATCGGCGGCCGCCACCATGTGCTGGCGCGCGGTGCGGCGCGGGCCGCCCTGGTCGTGATGGTGGGCACGGCGGTGACGGTGGATGCGCTCGACGCCGACGGCCATTTCCTCGGCGGCCTGATCCTGCCGGGCCACGGCATCATGCTGCGCGCGCTGGAGGGGGGCACGGCCGGCCTGCGCGTGCCCACCGGCGAGGTGCGGGAGTTTCCGACCAACACCTCGGACGCGCTGACCAGCGGCGGCAACTACGCCATCACCGGCGCCATCGAGCGCATGCATCGCCATCTGGCGAAGCGCGCCGGCCATGTGCCGCTGACCCTGATGACCGGCGGCGCCGGCTGGAAGGTGGCGCCGTCGCTGGACATCGAACATGAGCTGCACGAGAGCCTGATCTTCGACGGCATCCTGACCCTGCAGGCGCACCGGCTGGCGCTGTAGGCCCGGCGCCGGCCCATGGCCGGCGCATGCATGCCGCCCTCGGGCGTTCAGTCCAGGCTGGCGACGGTCCGGCCGTCGATCAGGGCCAGCGGCTCGGCCTCGTCGGCGCCGCCGGCCTTGAACACGACCAGGAACATATAGCGCTGGCTGGATTGGATGTCGCCGACGCACTCGACGCCATGGACGGCGCGGCGCAGCAGGTGACGGTACTCGAGGGGGCCGCCCTGCGTCCGCACGGCGGCGATTTCCCTGCCCCGCAACTCGAAGCTCACGCGCGTCTGGCCGTTGCGGGCAATATAGGGCAGCGCGCGGGCAAAGTGCTCCCTGATCGCTTCGCCGTAGCCGGGGCAACTGCGGTACACGTCGAGGCGCGGAGCCTCGCCGCGCTTGCCGTGCAACTCCACCGACGGCAGGGGCGCCTCGCCCTGGGCCTGGGCGGGCAGGGCGGCAAACACCGCGAAGCCGATCACGGCCACGGCCAAGGGGACCGCGGTCAGCAGATGGAGGCAGTCGTTCTTGTCCATGATGCGACTCCTTGGCGTGAGGCGCAGGGCGAGGCCTGCATCGGGCGGCGAGCATTCGGGCGAGGCCCGGCCCTGCCGCCGGGGCCGGCGGCGCGGGCCCTGCCGTTCAGCGCATATAGCCGCTGCTTTCGCGGTCGGACCAGTCCATTTCGCCGGCGGCGCGGGCACGCCGGAGCTCGCGGAGCACCTCGGCGCGGGTCAGCGGGCGCGGGCCCGCGGCAGGCGGCTCGGCCTGCAGCAGCTGCTCGGGCTTGGGGTTCGCCTTCGACGCCGGCGCCTGGGCTACCAGGGGCTGGCCGTCGGCGGCGGGGGCGGGCGTCTGGGCGACGGCCGCCATGGACAGCAGCGAGCCGGAGGCGAGGGCGGCGAGGGAGATGTGACGGAAGAAGCGGTTCATGATGAGTCCTTTACTGCTGGGGACGACATGTCGGCATCAAGGTCCTGAGGCCGGGGTCGCCGTCGGTTTGCGGTCGACGGTGAGTTCAGCTTAGGCCGGGCCTCCCGGCGCGCCATCAGTCGCTTGGCGTAGACGGCAGCAGGCGGCGCCGGTTTCTCCGCAGGATGAGCGAGGCCGGGCTTCCGGCCCCCTAGAACGGCCGCGATATGCGTTGGCGCCGAACCGAGCGGCGGCCTAGAGTCGCCAGCGCAGGCCGCATTGCCGGTCCGGCGATCAGGGAGCAGTGCAGCCGCGGCCGGCCAATACCGGGCTGCGGTGTCGGCGCAGACTGGAGGCAAGTTCATGCCTGAGATCGCGTGCTGCCGCTTGGCCTGGGGCCCCGAGCTGGTGCGCCCATGAATGCCGTGTCCCAGCCCACCCGGCTCGAGCGGCTGCTGGCCAGTCTGCCGCAGGCGCTGCTGATCAGCCTCGCTGATCGTCGCCTGCTGTTTGCCAACCCCGCCGCGCAGCGGCTGCTGCGGGACGGCGAGGCGGTGCAGTCGGCGCAGCATCTGATGCGGCTGGGGCAGCTGCGGGCGGTGATGCTGGAGGGGCTGCTGGGACTGGCCGTCAACGGCCGTGCGGCCGAATCGCACCTCTGGTTCGAGCCCGGGCTGAGCACCGGGGTGCTGTATGTCTCGGCCCTGCCGCCCGACCTGGCGGCGAGCACCGGCTGGCCAGCCGGCTGTCTGCTGCTGCAGGTGCAGCGAGACCGGCCGCAACTGGCCCAGGCCGCCAGGCTGGAGGCGCTGAGCACGCGCTGCGCGCTCAGCACGGCCGAGCAGCATGTACTGGCCTTGCTGGCCGATGGACTGAGCGTCGAAGACTCGGCGCATCAACTGGCATTGCGTGTCAGCACGGTGCGCAGCCATGTCCGCCACCTCCTGCACAAGACGGGCAGCCCCAGCCTGATGCAGCTGTTGCGCTGGGTGGGCAGCGGGCGCGACGCGCCGGCCTGAAAGGCGAGGACTCACCGATCGGCCGGGCCTGTCGACTTGGCGATGCGCGCCTCAGCGCGCGGCCTGCGCCAGCAGGGGCGATTCCCGTACCGCCACGCGATCGGCGGGGCTGTCCATGTCGTCGTCGCTCGGCCGGATCACGACCAGGAAGTTGTATTGCTGGTTGGCCTGCCCGTCATTGCTGCATTCCATCCCGTACATCGCGCGGCGCAGGGGCGCGCGGTAGTCCCAGGTGGCGCCGCGGGTCTGGACCTGGTCGACCTCACGGCCGTTGAGCTGGAAGCGCACATGGATCGTCGCGGCCTGGCCGCTGAGGTAGACGGAGCGGGCGAGGGCGCTGCGCATATGTTCATCGACGCCCGGGCAGGAGCGGCGTACATCGGTGCGAGGCGGGTCGGCGCTGCGCATGCCGCGCAGTTCCACGGGGTTCAGGCTGGTCGGGTCCTGGGCGACGGCCATTGGCGCGAGCGCGCAGCAGACCAAGCCGATGGCGGCGATTCGCAGATGCATGGCGGGCTCCTTGTGCTGGGGCGGCGCAGGCCGGCGCTGCGGCCGACCTGTTGTAACAACTTAGTTACGTCCCGCCGGGCACACCAGCCCGTTCGGCGCCGCGCTACACAGTTTTGTGGAGCCCGCGCGACGCAGCCGTCAGAGGATGAAGCGGCTCAGGTCCTCGTTGCGTGCCAGCTCGCCCAGCTTGGTGTCGACCGCCGCGCCGTCCAGCGTGACGGTCTGGCCGGCATGCTTGTGGGCATCGAAGCTGATCTCGTCGAGCAGGCGCTCCATCACCGTGGCCAGGCGGCGCGCGCCGATGTTCTCGGTGCGCTCGTTGACCTCATAGGCGATCTGCGCCAGGCGGCGGATGCCGTCGTCGCTGAGCTCCAGGGTCAGGCCCTCGGTGGCCAACAGGGCCTGGTACTGCTTGACCAGGCTGGCATGGGTGCTCTTCAGGATGGCCTCGAAGTCGTCGACCGACAGCGAGCCGAGCTCGACGCGGATCGGAAAACGGCCCTGCAACTCGGGGATCAGGTCGCTGGGCTTGCTGAGGTGGAAGGCGCCGGAGGCGATGAAGAGGATGTGGTCGGTCTTGACCATGCCGTATTTGGTGTTGACCGTCGTGCCCTCGACCAGGGGCAGCAGGTCGCGCTGCACGCCCTGGCGCGAGACGTCGGCGCCGCCATGCTCGGCGCGGCTGGCCACCTTGTCGATCTCGTCGATGAAGACGATGCCGTTCTCCTGCGCATTGGCCAGCGCGGCGGTCTTGATCTCGTCCTCGTTCAGCAGCTTGGCGGCTTCCTCCTCGATCAGCAGCTTCATGCCTTCGGCGATCTTGAGCTTGCGGGCCTTGCGCTTGTTGCCGCCCATCTGCGCGAACATGCTCTTGAGCTGCTCGGCCATTTCCTCCATGCCCTGGGGGCCGAGGATCTCCATGCTGGGCTTGGCCTCCAGCACGTCGATCTCGATTTCCTTGTCGTCCAGCTGACCCTCGCGCAGGCGCTTGCGCAGGGTCTGGCGGGCGGCGTTCTCGCCGTCGCTCGATGCTTGGCTGCCGGGCACCAGGATGTCCAGCACGCGCTCCTCGGCGGCATCCTCCGCGCGGGTGCGCTGGCGCCGCATCTGCAGCTCGCGCTCCTGCTTGATCGCCATATCGACCAGGTCGCGCACGATCGAGTCGACATCCTTGCCGACATAACCGACCTCGGTGAACTTGGTGGCCTCGACCTTGATGAAGGGCGCGTCCGCCAGCTTGGCCAGGCGCCGCGCGATCTCGGTCTTGCCGACGCCGGTGGGGCCGATCATCAGGATGTTCTTGGGCGTGATCTCGCCGCGCAGCCTCTCGTCGACGCGCTGGCGGCGCCAGCGGTTGCGCATCGCGATCGCGACGGCGCGCTTGGCGGCCTGTTGGCCGACGATGTGGCGGTCGAGCTCGGAAACGATCTCCTGGGGGGTCATGCTGCTCATTCCAGGGTCTCGATGGTGTGGTTGAGGTTGGTATAGATGCAGATCTCGCCGGCGATGGTGAGCGACTGCTTGACGATGTCGGCGGCCGAGAGCTCGCTATGGTTCAGCAGGGCCTTGGCGGCGGCCTGGGCATAGGCGCCGCCGGAGCCGATCGCGACGATGCCCTGTTCGGGCTCCAGCACGTCGCCGTTGCCGGTGATGATCAGGGAGGCGCTGCGGTCGGCCACGGCCAGCATGGCCTCCAAGCGGCGCAGCACGCGGTCGGTGCGCCAGTCGCGGGTCAGCTCGACGGCGGCGCGCACCAGATGGCCCTGGTGCTTCTCCAGCTTGGCCTCGAAGCGCTCGAACAGCGTGAAGGCGTCGGCGGTGGCGCCGGCGAAGCCGGCCAGCACCTTGTCGTGATAAAGCTTGCGCACCTTGCGGGCGCTGGCTTTGACGACGATATGGCCCAGGGTGACCTGGCCGTCGCCGCCGATCGCGACCTGCACGCCGTTGGGGGTCTCGCGGCGCACGCTGACGATGGTGGTGCCGTGGAAGACGGGGTGTTGTTGTTGGTCCATAAGGACTCCAGATAGGGGCGCCGGGCGGGACTTCAACGCCCGCGCCGGGGCGGCACGCTCAGTTCTGGCGGACCTTGACCCTGGCGTGCTCGTCGATGCCCATGGCACCAAAGAACAGGGCCACCAGCCGGTGCGCCTCGGTGAAGATCACGGTGCGATTTTCGCTGCGGCGCGCCAGCACCCAGTTCAGCAGGTCGCCGGCGGCCATGAAGTCCAGCCGGATCAACGTGGGGCAGGCGATGTTCACCAGGGCGGCGGCACCCAGTTCGGCGCTCATCAGGCGCAGGGTCTCGCTGATGTCGCCGCTGAGCTGGCCCGCCAGCTCCAGCTGCACCGAAGCCGGCAGCGCATTCGGGTCGGTGAGGCTGGTTTCGAGGAAGGTGGTCGAGATCTCGGTGGGCGAGGAGGTCGAGTTGGGCGGCGCGCTGGTCGACAGGCTCAGGCCGCTGACCCGCACGCGGCACTTGGCACGCTCCCAGGAGGGGGGCGAAACCTCGTAGGTGACGCAGTAGTCGATCGCGGCCTCGTCGAACTGGTCCGGCCGGTTCACCAGGCGCAGGGTCTCCATGCGCAGCATCCAGATCGCCGGGTCGACGTCGCGGCTGCCCACCGGCGCCAGCTCCCTGAGCTGCTGCAGGAATTGGTCGCCCGCCAGCCAGCGCATGTCCACCTGCTGGTTGGCCCAGCCGCGGAACAGCTCGCGCAACCGGGCGCAGCCCTCGGTATCCAGGCGGCGCAGGGCGGCCCAGTCCAGCACCCAGGGCATGGGCAGGTTCTGGCTGCGTTTTTGCAGGGCGGCGACGGCCTCGGCGTCCAGGTATTCCGGCGCGGCCCAGCAGACGCCGCCGGCCTGGCCCATCGGGGCGCGCTCCTTCTTGGCGGCCTCGGCCACCAGCTTGGGCAGCGAGAACCATTGCGGCGCCGACAGGCCGAACAGCGGCACGTACTCCAGCGCCAGCGCCTCGAACTTGGCCTGCTGGGCGGTGGCGCGATAGAGGTCGAACAGCGCCAGCCAGGTTTCGGCATGCAGGTGGCGCGCGGCCCCTTTCTGGACCAAGGCGCTGAGGCCCTGCTCGCAGGCGCCGTAGTCGGCGTTCGCGAAGGCGATCACCATTTCGTCCAGCTCGGAGTCATGCACCAGTTCGTTGACCTCGACGGCGGCCTGCTCGGCCACCCGGAAGCTCAGCGGCGCGGCCGCGCTCCTGGGGCCGGAGGGGGCGAAGGAACTGCTCGCACCGAACTCCGACGGTAGATGGGGCAGGCGGCCGGGCCCGGTGTCGGACAGCGGCGGCAGGCCCGTGCCCATCACGGCGGCGGCCGACGGCGGCACCGACTCCAGGCGCTCCGCCTCGGCCGGCGAAGCGAATTGACTGACCCTGGGGGGCGCAGGCTCCAGCGGCGAATTGGCCGAGAAGTGCACCGGCCGCGTGCTGGTCTCGAAGAAGCCCGGCGGGTGATTGGCGGCCTGCTGGGTGGGGGCGAAACTCTCGCCCACCATCTGCTGCTCGATCTGGTCGATCTTGGCCTTGACGCCCAGGTCCAGCTTGGAATTGATCTCGCTGTTGCTGCGCTCGACCTCGTCCATGCGCGAGCTGCTGCTGCCCAGGGTGGCCAGTTGCTCGGGGCTCAGGCCCTCGCGGCGGATGCGCCGCAGCATGTCGAGCTCGCGCTTGCGCACGAAGTCATTGCGGCGCTTGCGCTCAATCATGGCGCGCAACTCCGCCTTGGCGAGATCGCCCTCGGGATCGTCCTGGCGCGAGTTGATTTCGGCCCAGTCGGTGGTCGGGTTGGCCACGAAGCGCGCGACCTTGCGCAGAAAGCTCTCGCCGTCTTTCGGTTCTGCCATGCGCGCTGGACCTGGGCCTGGGGGTGCGGTGACCGGAAGATCAGTCGCCGAACATCTTCTGCTTGAGCTCGCGGCGCTGCTGGGCTTCCAGCGACAGCGTGGCGGTCGGACGGGCGATCAGCCGGCCCAGGCCGATGGGCTCGCCGGTCTCGTCGCAATAGCCGTAGTCGCCGCTGTCCAGGCGCGCCAGCGACTGCATGATCTTTTTCAGCAGCTTGCGCTCGCGGTCGCGCGTGCGCAGTTCCAGCGCATGCTCTTCCTCGATGGTGGCGCGATCGGCCGGGTCGGGCACGATCGAGGTGTCCTCGCGCAGGTGCTCGGTGGTCTCGCCGGCATTCGACAGCACGCCGTCCTTCAGCGCCGTCAGCTTGGCGCGGAAGAACTCGATCTGCTTGTCGTTCATGTACTCGGACTCGGGCATGGCCAGCACTTCGGCATCGGTCAGCTCGTGGCCAAGCTTGGTCTTCCAGGCGTTGGCGAGTTTGGGGTCGGCCTTAGCGGCGCTCTTGGGGCTTTC
This sequence comes from Roseateles sp. GW821-FHT09B06, assembly GCF_059418245.1. Taxonomy (NCBI): domain Bacteria; kingdom Pseudomonadati; phylum Pseudomonadota; class Betaproteobacteria; order Burkholderiales; family Sphaerotilaceae; genus Roseateles; species Roseateles sp. GW821-FHT09B06. Next base: position 52,160 of record NZ_JBWKPM010000025.1, read on the forward strand.
AATCACGGGCGTACTCATGGATCGCGTCGGCGGCTTAGGGGGAGCAAAACGGTCGGTGAAGCGGCTGCTGCCGGGCGACGGGGCAGCTGCTTCCAGGGTGGCCACGGCAGCGCTGTCGAGCTCCGCTGCTTCGGCCTTGGGCTTGGCTGCGCCCTTGGCCGCCTTGACGGCCGTCTTGGACGCTGCCGGGGCGGGTTTGGGGGCCGGTGTCTTGCTCACGTCGGGGTCTCCTCGCGTTACCTCGAATTAAGGCAGTTATACCTGCTCTGGCGGGCTGGATGCCAAGGCGGTCCAGCCTCGGGGGCGGCTTGGGCGGGGCGGATTGTAGCCATGCTCACCTCTCGTCAATCTGACGCCGCCCCCCGATTTCAGGCGAGGCAGCCTTCCAGGCCTTGTAACAGGATGTCCTTGGGCAGGTCGATGCCGATGAAAACCATTTTGCTCTGCTTTTCCTCGCCCGGCATCCATTTCGGTCCCAGGTCCGAGCCCATCAACTGGTGCACGCCCTGGAAGATCACCTTCTTGTCGGTGCCCTTCATGTTCAGCACGCCCTTGTAGCGCAGCATCTTGGGGCCGTAGACCTGCACGATGGCGCCCAGAAAGTCCTCCAGCTTGGCGGGGTTGAAGGGCTTGTCGGAGCGAAACACGAAGGACTTGACGTCGTCGTCGTGGCGGTGATGGTGCGGGTGGTCGCAATGCTCGTCATGCTCATGATCGTGGTGCGCGTGATCATGGTCATGGGGCTCGTCGGCATTCAGGAAATCGGGGTCGATCTCCAGCTTGGCGTTGAGGTTGAAGCCGCGCAGGTCGAACACCTGGGCCAAGGCCACCTCGCCGAAATGGGCTTGCTGCACCGGCGCGCGCGGGTTCATGTGCTTGATGCGATGCGTCAGCGCCTCGACGGCGGCGGGCTCCACCAGATCGGTCTTGCTGATGAAGATCTGGTCGGCGAAGCCGATCTGGCGGCGCGCTTCCTGGCGGTTGTCGAGCTGGTCCTCGGCATGCTTGGCATCCACCAGGGTCAGGATCGAGTCGAGCAGATAGCTTTCGGCGATCTCGTCGTCCATGAAGAAGGTCTGGGCCACCGGGCCGGGGTCGGCCAGGCCGGTGGTCTCGATGATCACGCGCTCGAAGTCCAGCTCGCCCTTGCGCTTCCTGGCGGCCAGGTCGCTCAGCGTGGTGCGCAGGTCCTCGCGGATGGTGCAGCAGACGCAGCCGTTGCTCATCTGGATGATCTGCTCCTGGGTCTCGGCCACCAGGATGTCGGTGTCGATGTTCTCCTCGCCGAACTCGTTCTCGATCACGGCGATCTTCTGACCATGGGCCTCGGAGAGCACCCGCTTGAGCAGGGTGGTCTTGCCCGAGCCCAGGAAGCCGGTCAGGATGGTGGCGGGGATGAGGCCCTGAGACGTGGTGGATGACATGGTGATGTGGGGCTGTACTGCGCTAGCGGATCTGCCGCCGGCTGAGGGCGAATATGGGGGCGGCTGACTGTGGTGCAAGAGGTTAGCACTGTCAATGGGTTATTCTGTGAGGCCCTGCAACTACGACACCCCAGCCGTGTCCGAACCTCAGCCTAGTCGCCCCTCCAAGGGAGGGGCTCTGAAATCCGCCGCGCAGGCGCGCGGCCAGACACGCAATCTGTTGGACCGGGTACTGGAATTCCTGCACCCCGGCCCCGACTCAACAAGCGAGCTGATCGAGACCCTGGCCGATGCCGAGCAGCGCGAGCTGATCGCGCCCGAGTCGCGCCTGATGCTGGAAGGCGTGCTGCACATGGCCGAGCTGAGCGCCGGCGACGTGATGGTGGCCGCGCCGCGCATGGATCTGCTGGACATCGAGGCGCCCTACGAGGCGCTGCTCGGCCAGGTGATCCGTGCCGGGCACTCGCGCTTCCCGGTCTTCGATGGCCAGCGCGACAACATCATCGGCATCCTGCTGGCCAAGGATCTGCTGAAGATCCAGCGCGCGCCCGAGCTGAACCTGCGCGCGCTGCTGCGGCCCACCATCTTCGTGCCCGAGAGCAAGGGCCTGAACGAGCTGCTGCGCGACTTCCGCTCGAACCGCAACCATCTGGCCATCGTGATCGACGAGTTCGGCAACACCGCCGGCCTGATCACGATCGAGGATGTGCTGGAGGAGATCGTCGGCGAGATCGAGGACGAGTTCGACGACAAGGACGGCGAGACCAGCATCTACACGCTGGCCGACGGCAGCCAGCGCGTCGCCGGCGATGCCGAGATCGAGGCCGTCAACGAGGCCTTCGGCGTCGCGCTGTCGCAGGGCGAGTTCGACACCATCGGCGGCCTGGTGGCGCAAGAGCATGGCCGCGTGCCGCGACGCGGCGAGACGGTCGAGCTCGGCGGACTGAACTTCACCGTGATGCTGGCCCGCGGCGGCGCCGTGCGCTGGTTCAAGGTCACGCGCGCCGCTTCCGCGCAGCCCGGCTGATGCGGGGCCGCTACGCGATCCTGGCGGCACTGGCCGCCGGTGTGCTGCACACCGGCGCGTTCGCGCCGGTTTCGGCCTGGTGGCTGCAGATCATGGCGCTGGCCTGGCTGGCGCACCTGTCCTGGAGCGCCGGCCCGCGCCGCGCGGCCCTGCTGGGCGGCGCCTTCGGCTTTGCCTGGCTGGCCTCGGGCCTGTGGTGGCTGCATATCAGCATGCACCAGTTCGGCCGCCTTCCCTGGCCCCTGGCGGCCCTGGCGGTGGCGCTGCTGGCGCTGTTCCTGAGCCTGTACTACGCCGGCGCGCTGGCGCTGGCCGCCCGGCTGCGCCAGCGCAGCCCGGCCTGGCATGCGCTGACCTGGGCCGGCTGCTGGCTGCTGGCCGAGCTGGCGCGCGCGACCCTGTTCACCGGCTTTCCCTGGCTCGCCAGCGGCTATGCCCATACCACCGGTCTGCTGGCCGCCTGGGCGCCCTGGATCGGGGTCTATGGCATCACGGCCCTGGCCGCCGGCTGCGCCGCCGGCTTTGCCGCTCTGGGGCGCCATGCCTGGCAGCCGGCGGCCGTGGCGATCGCGCTGCTGGCCCTGGGGCAACTGCTGCCGCAGGACTTCACGCAGAGCGCAGGGTCCTTGCGCGTCTCGCTGCTGCAGCCCAATGTGCCGCAGGATCAGAAGTTCGACCGCGAGCGCATCGATGCCAATCTGGACCGCCTGGCGCGCCTGATCGAGGGTTCGCGCGGCCAGGTGGTGGTGACGCCGGAGTCGGTGGCGCCGCTGCCGCTGGCCTATCTGGAGCCCGACTATGTGGCGCGGCTGCAGCGCGCGGCGCAGCAACGGCCGCTGCTGCTGGGCACCTTCCTGGGCAACGACCGGGACGGCTATGTCAATGCGCTGGTGGCGCTGGGCGGCCGCGAGCCGGGCATGGCGGGCTATGCCTATGGCAAGAGGCATCTGCTGCCCTTCGGCGAGTTCATCCCGCCCGGCTTCGGCTGGTTCGTGCGCGCAATGGGCATTCCGATGGACGATCAGGCGCGCGGCCAGCACCAGCAGTCCTTCGCCGTCGGCCGCCAGCTTCTCAGGCCGCTGATCTGCTACGAAGACCTGTTCGGCGAGGATTTCGTCGACAGCGTGGTGGGCGAGGGGGCGGCCACGGTGCTGGTCAACGTCAGCAACCTGGCCTGGTTCGGCACGGTGATGGTGCTGGACCAGCATCTGCAGTTCTCGCAGATGCGGGCGCTGGAGTTCCAGCGGCCCTTCATCCGCAGCACCAACACCGGCGCCACCGCCGTGCTGGACCATCGCGGCCGGCTGCGCGGCGCGCTACCGGCGGCGGTCGAGGGCGTGCTGGAGGCCTCGGTGGAGGGGCGCCGCGGCAGCACGCCCTATGCGCGCTGGCTGTCGACCCTGGGCCTGGCGCCGCTGTTCGCGCTGGCGCTGGCCGCGCCGGCCCTGGCCTGGCTGCGCCGGCGCCAGGGGGCTGCGGCACAGGCCGCCGGCTAGGCGCTCACATAAAATCACAAACAAGCAACCCATTACTCACCCGGCCATATTCATGCTGAGCTTCCAGCAAATCATCCTGACCCTGCAAGACTACTGGTCCAAGCAGGGCTGCGCCCTGCTGCAACCCTATGACATGGAGGTCGGCGCCGGCACCAGTCACACCGCCACCTTCCTGCGCGCGCTCGGCCCCGAGCCCTGGAAGGCCGCCTATGTGCAGCCCAGCCGCCGCCCCAAGGACGGCCGCTACGGCGAGAACCCCAACCGCCTGCAGCATTACTACCAGTTCCAGGTCGTGCTGAAGCCCGCACCGGCCAACATCCTCGAGCTCTACCTCGGTTCGCTGGAAGCACTGGGCTTCGACCTGAAGAAGAACGACGTGCGCTTCGTCGAGGACGACTGGGAGAATCCCACGCTGGGCTGCTGGGGCCTCGGCTGGGAGGTCTGGCTGAACGGCATGGAGGTGACCCAGTTCACCTATTTCCAGCAGGTCGGCGGCATCGACTGCAAGCCGATCACCGGCGAGATCACCTACGGCCTGGAGCGCCTGGCCATGTACCTGCAGGGCGTCGAGTCGGTCTACGACCTCGAGTACACGCCGGGCCTGAAGTACGGCGACGTGTTCCACCAGAACGAGGTCGAGCAGTCGACCTACAACTTCGAGCACAGCGACGTCGATTTCCTGCTGACGGCCTTCGCCGCGCATGAGGGTCAGAGCAAGCACCTGATGGAGCAGCAACTGGCCCTGCCGGCCTACGAGCAGCTGCTGAAGGCCGGCCACACCTTCAATCTGCTGGACGCACGCGGCGCGATCAGCGTGACCGAACGCGCCGCCTATATCGGCCGCATCCGCAACCTGGCGCGCGCCGTGGCGCAGAGCTATGTGGACAGCCGGGCGCGCCTCGGCTTCCCGATGGCGCCGAAGGCCTGGGCCGATGAAGTGATCGCCCAGATCGAAAAGAAGAAGGCGGCCTGAGTGATGACTGCGAACACCAAGAATCTGCTCGTCGAACTGTTCGTCGAGGAACTGCCGCCCAAGGCGCTGAAGAAGCTGGGCGAGGCCTTTGCCGGCACGCTGTATCAGAGCCTGCTGGAGCAGGACCTGGTCCAGCCCGACGACGACCGGGTGACCGGTTCCGAGCTGCCCTGGCTGGCCTACGCCTCGCCGCGCCGCCTGGCGGTGCAAATCGCCGACGTGCGCCTGCAGGCGCCCGAGAAGGCGCAGCGCCACAAGCTGATGCCGGTGGCCGTGGCACTGGACGCCGCGGGCCAGCCCACGCCGGCCCTCTTGAAGAAGCTGGCCGCGCTGGGCGAGGGTGCCGATGCGGTGGCCCGCCTGCAGCGCGCGCCCGACGGCAAGGCCGAGGCCCTGTTCCTGGACCGGGTCGCGCCCGGCGTGGCGCTGGCGCAGGGCCTGCAGAAGGCGCTGGACGAGACCCTGGCCAAGCTGCCCATCCCCAAGGTCATGACCTATCAGCTGGCCGACGGCTGGAGCGACGTCAAGTTCGTGCGCCCGGCCCATGGCCTGGTGGCCCTGCATGGCACGGCCGTGGTGCCGGTCGCGGCCCTGGGCCTGACGGCTGGCCGCGCGACCCGCGGCCACCGCTTCGAGGCCGCGGTCGAGCAGGTCGTGGTCGAGTCGGCCGACAGCTATGCCGCCCAGCTACGCGAGCAGGGCGCCGTGATCGCCGGCTTCGGCGAGCGCCGCGCCGAGATCGTCGCCCAGCTGAACGCGGCCGCCGCCAAGGAGGGCCTGAAGCCCATCGAGGACGAGGCCCTGCTGGACGAGGTGACGGCCCTGGTCGAGCGCCCGAACGTGCTGAGCTGCCAGTTCGAGACCGAGTTCCTGGCCGTACCGCAGGAATGCCTGATCCTGACGATGAAGGCCAACCAGAAGTACTTCCCGCTGCTCGATGCCGCGGGCAAGCTGACCAACAAGTTCCTGCTGGTCTCCAATATCCGGCCGGCGGACGCCGGCGCGGTGATCGGCGGCAACGAGCGCGTCGTGCGCCCGCGCCTGGCGGACGCCAAGTTCTTCTTCGACCAGGACCGCAAGAAGTCCTTGGCCGAGCGCGTGCCCGGTCTGGCCAAGGTGGTCTACCACGGCAAGCTGGGCACTCAAGGGCAGCGCGTCGAGCGCGTGCGCGCCATCGCCCGGGCCATCGCCGGCATGCTGGGCGGCGCGGCACTGGCCGCCGATGCCGACCTGGCCGCACAGCTGGCCAAGGCCGACCTGCTGACCGACATGGTCGGCGAGTTCCCCGAGCTGCAGGGCGTCATGGGCGGCTACTACGCTCGCCACGACGGCCTCAGCGAGGCCGTGGCCTTTGCGGTCGAGGACCACTACAAGCCCCGCTTCGCCGGCGACGAACTGCCGCGCAACGAGGTCGGCCTGGTGGTGGCCCTGGCCGACAAGCTCGAGACCCTGGTGGGCTTGTTCGGCATCGGCCAGCTTCCCACCGGCGACAAGGACCCCTTCGCGCTGCGCCGCCATGCGCTGGGCGTGGTGCGCATGCTGTCGGAGTCGCCGTTGACGCGGCAACTCGGCCTTGACCAGGTCATTGCTGCCGCGGTGCCGGCCTTCGGCGGCCTGATCGAGGATCCGAGCGCCAAGCTGCTGGACTTCGTGTTCGATCGTGTCGCGGTGTCTTGGCGGGATTTCTACACGGCCCAGGAAGTGGAGGCGGTGCTGGCGCTGCGTCCGCAACGCCTGGCCGAGGTGCGAGACCGGCTGTCCGCCGTGCACGCGTTCGCGGCGCTGCCCGAGGCCCCCTCGCTGGCGGCCGCCAACAAGCGGATCACCAACATCCTGAAGAAGAGCGAGGAGCCGGTCGAGGCGCGGATCGATCCGAGCCTGCTGAGGGAGTCGGCCGAGCAGCAGCTGGCGCAAGCGCTGCAGGACGTGGCCTCGAAGGCCGAGCAGCAGTTCCTGGCCGGCGCCTACACCGCCTCGCTGCGCGAGTTGGCCGCGCTCAAAGGCCCGGTCGATGCCTTCTTCGACGATGTGATGGTGAATGCCGAGGATCCGGCGCTGCGCGCCAACCGCCTGGGCCTGCTGAAGACCCTGCATGAGGCGATGAACCGGGTCGCCGATCTGGCCCGCCTGGCGAGCTGAGGAAGACCGCAATGCCCGTGCGCACCGATCATCACAGCCACAGCATGAAGCTGGTCATCCTGGGGCGCGACGGCACCGTCAACCATTACCGCGACGACCATGTGAAGTCGCCCGAGGAACTGCAGCCCCTGCCCGGTGCGCTGGAGGCCGTGGCGCGCCTGAACCATGCCGGCTGGCACACGGTGATGGCCACCAACCAGCCCGGCATCGGCCGCGGCCTCTTGGACATGGCCTCGCTGAATGCGGTGCATATGCGCCTGGCCCAGCTGCTGGCCGAGAAGGGCGGGCGGCTCGACGCGGTGTTCTTCTGTCCGCATGCGCCCGAGGAGGGCTGCGCCTGCCGCAAGCCGCTGCCGGGCCTGCTCGAACAGATCGGCGAGCGCTTCGGCGTCGAGCTCGGCGGCGTGCACATGGTGGGCGCCAGCCTCCGTGACCTGCAGACGGCCCAGGCGGCCGGCTGCATCCCGCATCTGGTGCGCAGCGACCGGCTCGGCGGTCTGGACGAGGCCCAGCTGCAGGCCCTGGTGAGCCAGGTGCCCGGCACCCTGGTGCATGCCAACCTGGCGGCCTTCGCCGAACACCTGATCCAGCAGGAGCGCCGCGCCAAGGCCCAGGCGCGCGGCGAAGCGCTGGTACCCGACACCTCTCCCGGAGACCTCTCTTGATCCTTATTGCCGCCCTGCGCTCCGCGCTGTTCATGCTGTGGATGCTGGTGACCGTGGTGCCGGTGGCGCTGACGGTGCTGCTGATCTCCGTCTTCGTGCGCGGCAACCCGGTCTACTGGACCTGCATCTTCTGGCTGCGCCTGACGATCTGGGGGGCGCGCACCATCTGCGGCGTGCGCTGGCGCATCCATGGCATGGACAACCTGCCCAGCGCCGCCGACAGCACCTCGGCCGTGATCCTGCTGTCCAAGCACCAGAGCACGTGGGAGACCTTCGCCTACCCCTCGCTGATGTCGCACCCGCTGGCCTATGTGTTCAAGCGCGAACTGCTCTACATCCCCTTCTTCGGTTGGGCGATGGCGCGCATGGACATGATCCACATCGACCGCAGCAAGCGCAGCCAGGCCTGGAACAAGGTGGCCGCCCAGGGCCGACGTCTGGCAAAGCTGGGCCACTGGGTCATCATGTTCCCCGAGGGCACGCGCATCCCGCGCGGCAAGAAGGGCGAGTACAAGACCGGCGGCACCCGCCTGGCCATCGAGACCGGCGTGCCGGTGGTGCCGATCGCCGCCACCTCGGCACGCTGCTGGCCGCGCAAGAGCTTCCTGCTGCGCCCCGGCGTGGTGGACATCTCGATCGGCGCACCGATCTCGCCGCAGGGCCGCGAGCCGGCCGAGATGATGCGCGAGGTCGAGGGCTGGATCGAGGCCGAGATGCGCCGCCTGGACCCCGAGGCCTACGCCGGCCAGCCGCTCGGCACGACCGCGCGGGCCTGACCGGTACACTGCGGGCCCATGCTGCAACGCTTGGTCGGCCTGCTGAAAAGCACCCAACTGTCCTTGTTCGATTCCGAACCGGTCACGCCGCCGGCCGCAGCTCCCGCCCCCGAGCCGGCCCGGCCGCCGAGCCCGCGCGCGCTGCTGCTGGGCGGCCAGCGCATCGGCTACGAGCTGCGGCGCGCGCGCCGGCGCTCGATCGGCTTCACCGTCAGCGCCGAGGGCCTGAAGGTCAGCGCACCGCGCTGGGTGTCGATCGCCGAGATCGAGCGGGCCCTGCAGGACAAGCAGGACTGGATCCTGCGCAAGCTGGTGGAGCAGCGCGAGCGCGCCCAGCGGGTCGAGGCCTCCCGCATCGCCTGGGCCGACGGCTGCAGCCTGCCCTATCTGGGCGCGCCGCTGCAACTGCGCCTGGGTGGCCTGGCGCGCTTCGATGCCCAGGCCCGCGTGCTGCACCTGGGCCTGCCGGCGGACAGCCGCGCCGAGCAGATACGCGAGGCCAGCCTGGCCTGGCTGCAGGGGCAGGCGCGTGCCTTGTTCGAACAGCGCTGCCGTCATTTCGCCGCGGCCCTGGGCGTGCGCTACACCAAGCTGGCGCTCAGCTCGGCCCAGACCCGCTGGGGCAGCGCCAGCGCCAGCGGCGCGATCCGCCTGAACTGGCGACTGATCCACTATGCGCCCACCGTTATCGACTATGTGGTGGTGCATGAGCTGGCGCATTTGCACGAGATGAACCACAGCCCGCGCTTCTGGGCCGTGGTGGGCTCGGTGCTGCCGGACTATGAGCGGGCGCGCGGCCGGCTGCGCGACGAGCCTCCACCCTTGCTGTAGGTTTTCGGAACGCTTTCCTACTTTAGGGGGGCTTGTCCTGCCCACAGGGGACAAGCACACTCCCGCCACGTGCTGTCATCACGACGCATCTGAGGTTGGTCGGTCCGACCGCCACCTCCCGGTTGCCTCCGGATTCGTTTGAAGCGATCCGGTGCCGGCGCCGAAAAGTTGATGCCGACCTAGGCTCAGCCCGCCGCCACCGGAATTGCCGGTGGCGGCGGAAGCTGACTCAGGCCCGAGCCGCGGCAAAGCGGTAGATCCCGTCCTCCCCATGTTCCCGGCGCAGCTTGCCCGCCAGCCACAAGGCGTTCAGGTGCGCCACCGATTCGCCCATCGCGAAGGTGGTCTGGTGCAGGTCCAGCTTGCGCTTGAACAGCAGTTCCAGCAGCTCGGCCGCATGGCAGGGTCGGGTGGCGCAGGCCGCCTGCACATCGGCCAGGCGCTCGTCATGGTGCTGGCGCAGCTGGTCGACGCGCGCATGCAGGCCGCGGAAGGGCTTGCCGTGCGAGGGCAGCACCAGGGTATCGGCCGGCAGCGCCAGCATGCGCTCGATCGAGTCCAGGTACAGCGTCAGCGGATCGGCCTCGGGCTCGACGTCGACCACCGAGACATTGGTGGAGATGCGCGGCAGCACCATATCGCCCGAGATCAACAGGCCCAGTTCCGGGCAATGCAGGCTGATGTGCTCCGGCGCATGGCCGTAGCCGACGAGGCAGCGCCAGGCCTGGCCGCCGATGTTCAGGGTCATGCCGTCCAGCAGGCGCCGGTAGCTGGCCGGCACCTGCGGCACCATGCTGGGGTAATAGCCGGCGCGGCCGCGGATCTTGGCCAGCGATTCCGGGTCGCTCAGGCCATGGCTGCCGAAGAAGGCCGCGGCCGTCTCGCCGCCCATGCCCACGGTCGAGCCGCTGGCGATCCGGGCCAGGTTGTAGTCGGTGGCGCTCACCCACAGACGGCATTGCCAGCGCTCGGTCAGCCAATGCGCCAGCCCCATATGGTCCGGGTGGAAATGCGTGACGATCACGCGTAGCACCGGCAGGCCGTCCAGGTGTCGCTCGAACACCTGCTCCCATTGCGCCTTGGTGGCATCGTTGCAGATGCCGCAGTCGACGATCGCCCAGCCCTGGCGCTTGCCGTTCGGGCCGTCGATCTCGTCGCGCAGCAGCCAGAGGTTGATATGGTCCAGCGCGAAGGGCAGGCCCATGCGCAGCCAGCGCACGCCCGGCGCCAGCTCCAGCACGGCGCCCGGCGTGGGCAGTTCGTCGCCCAGGGGGTAGCTCAGTTCGGATTCGCGTGGATTGCCCATGGGATTGCTGCCTTAGACTTACGTTTACGTTAACGTCATATTACAAGCCTGCCGCCATGCGCTCCGACACCGACGCGACATCCCCAGCCGGCGAAGGGGCCGGCCGCCTGTTCACCATCACCGAACTGGCCGCCGAGTTCGACATCACGCCGCGCGCGATCCGCTTCTACGAGGACATGGGCCTGCTGGAGCCGGGGCGTGCCGGCCGCAACCGCGTCTACACGCATCGCGACCGCACGCGCCTGAAGCTGACCCTGCGCGGCAAGCGCCTGGGCCTGTCGCTGCAGGAGGTCAAGCAGCTGGTGGACATGTATGACTCCGAGTCGGACGCCGCGCCCCAGCTGAAGGCCTTTCTGGAGGTGCTGGCCCAGCACCGCCGCCAGCTCAAGCAGCAGCTCGACGACATCGAGGTCACGCTGGCCGAGATCACCCAGCATGAGGAGCGCTGCCAGGTCCTGCTGAGCGAGGCGCTGGCGGCCAAGAAAGCCTGAGCCCGGGCCGAGGGCCCTGGACGCCGCGCGCCGCGGGGTCAAGCTCGGCGGTGCCAGGTCTTGCCACCCGCCGCGGGGGGGGCTCAGGCCGGCGGCGTCAGCACGCCGAGCAGCCAGTCCTGCAGCGCCACGATCTCGTCGGGGTGCACCTCGTGCCCCATCGCATAGTCCTGCCACTGCACCCGGTGGCCCAGGCGCTCCAACTCGGCGCGCGCGGCCTGGGCTCGCGCCAGCGGCACGACCGGGTCGTGCCGGCCATGGGCCAGGAAGATCGGCGTGGCGGCATTGGCCGGGTTGCGCTCGGCCTCGGTGCTGGCCAGCAGCGGCAGATAGCCCGACAGGCCCACCAGGCCTGCCAGCCTGTGGCGGCAGCGCAGGCCGGTCAGCAGGGTCAGCGCGCAGCCCTGCGAGAAGCCCATCAGCACGATGCGCGCGGCCGGCACGCCGCGCTCGATCTCGCGCTCGATCAGGGCCTCGACCTCGGCCTGCGAGCGGCGCAGGCCCTGGGCGTCCTCGCGCTGGTCCAGCGCGCCGTCGCGGATGTCGTACCAGGCACGCATCGGCGTGCCGCCGTTGATCGTCACCGGGATCACCGGTGCATGCGGCAGCACGAAGCGCAGGCCGCCATCCGCCAGCAGCGGCCGCAGGTCCAGGGCCTGGCAGACCGGCTCGAAGTCGTGGCCATCGGCGCCCAGGCCATGCAGCACGATGATGCTGGCGGTGGGCGTCGCGGGGGTTTGCAGTTCCAGGGTTTCGAGTGTCATGCTTGAGGCCTCATCGTTGAGGCCGACATCCTAGAGCCTGCCCGCCGCACCATGCCCCATTACCTGTTCCGTATCGAACCCGTCCGTCCCGACATGCTGGTGACCGGCCCCACGCCCCAGGAGGCCGAGGCGATTGCCGCGCATTTCGGCTATCTGCAGCGCCTCACCGAGCGGGGCACGGTGCTGATGGCCGGGCGCACCATGGCGCTGGATGAGAAGGCCTTCGGCCTCGTGCTGTTGCGCGCCGACACCGAGAGCCAGGCCCTGGCCCTGATGCGGGCCGATCCGGTGGTGGCGCAGGGCGTGATGAGCGGCGAGCTGAATCCCTTTCGCATCGCGCTGTGGTGCGACAAGGGGCCCGGCTCCTAAGCGGGCGGAGCAGGGCGGCCTTCAATCCTTGCGCGGGATCAGCAGTCGCTGCGGCCCCGGGCCCTCGTCGCCCAGCCGGTCCTGCGGATTGCGCAGCCGGCAGCGGTCGAGCGACAGGCAGCCGCAGCCGATGCAGTCGTCCAGGGTGTCACGCAGGCGCTGCAGCTGCGCCATGCGCTCGTCCAGCTCGATGCGCCAGGCCGCGGACAGCCTGGCCCAGTCGTCGCGGCTGGGGGCCGCCGTGGCCGGCAGGGTCTGCAACGCGGCCGCGATGTCGGCCAGCGCGATGCCCACCCGTTGCGCCACGCGGATGAAGGCCACGCGGCGCAGCACCTCGCGCGCGTAGCGGCGCTGATTGCCGTCGCTGCGCGTGCTGCCGATCAGGCCCTTGGACTCGTAGAAGTGCAGGGTCGAGACCGCCACGCCGCTGCGCCGCGCCACCTCGCCCACCGTCAGCTGGGCCGGCATGCCGCCGGGGTGGCGCGTCTCGCCGTCTTGCCCGCCTGTTGCCATCGTCATCCCCCGAATAAACCACTTGACCTCAACTTTACTTGAGGTCCGAGACTGCGCGGGCGCTGCGCGAGCCCCGCGCGGCATGCTCATCAGGACCGACATGCAGACCAAAACCATGCCTTCTTCCCCGCCGTCATCGACCTTCGCCGGGTCCATGTACCGGGTCGACAAGTTCATCGTGCCGCCCGCCGCGCTGACGCGCTTCCTGCGACAGATCGAGCAGGTCGACGCGGAACTGAGCCGCTTGCCGGGCTGCCTGCAGCATCTGGTGCTGGTGCAGGATGGCCTGGCCGGCGAGGATCTGCACATTGCCACCATCGTCGAATGGGCCAGCGCCGCCCATCTGGGCGCGGCCAAGGCGCATATGCAGCAACGCTACGAGCGCGAGGGCCTCAGCCCGGCGCTGCTGATGCAGGGCCTCGGAGTGCGGGCCGACATGGGCACCTACCGGCGCGCCGGCCGTCCCTAGCCAGGAGGAGGGGAGGCCAAGTGCCCGCCCGAGAAGTCGGCCGCCCGGTCGAGCGCAGGCGGCAGCGGCGGACATGAGGCCGCGGCGCGGGCATAGGCCGACCAGTCGGCCGCGTCCGCCGCGGCCCGCAGCAGGCAGATGCCGGCGGCGCCGTGGCGGCCCACCAGAGCGGCCCGCTCCGGGCTCAGGATGCCCCCGATGCCGACGACCGGTGGGCCCGCCATGCGCGCCCACCAGCGCAACTGGGCCAAGCCCTGTGGCAGCCAGGGCATGAGCTTGGTGCTGGTCGGCCAGACCGGCCCGCAGGCGATATAGCTGGGCGCCAGGCCGCGTGCGCGTGCCAGCTCCCACAGGCTGTGGCTGGACAGGCCCAGCCCGATTTGCTGCGTCGAGCGGCGCGCCAGCAGTTGCGCGCGCGCCGTGGCATCCAGGGCCGCCCAGTCCTCCTGGCCCAGATGCAGGGCGGTCGCGCCCTCGTCCAGCGCCAGGCGCCAATGGTCATTGATCCACAGCCGGCTGTCGCGACCCCGCACGCCGTCCAGCGCCTGCCGGATCGCCCTACGCAAGTGGGACGGATCCGCGGCGGCGGGCTCGCCCTTGATGCGCAACTGGATCTGCGCGAATCGCCCGGAGGCCGCCAACTCTGCGACATGGTCGGGGCTTTCGGTGATCGCATAGAGGCCGGGGCGGTAGTCCGACGCCGGTCCGCCGCCCTGCAAGACCCGAGCCCAGCGCAGCAGCGTGGGCGCGTCCAGGGGCTCGGCACCAAAGCTCATCACCGGCATGGTCCGGGGGGCGGCAATGAAGCCGGCTCCGGGGCGCAGCGGGCCGGCGCCCCGGCCGGCCGCATGGCCGTCGCGCAGCGCCGCCCAGCTTGACATCTTGGCCAACACCGCTGCGTCCGGCAGGGCGAATCCGCGCGCCAGCGCCGCGGCGGCGGCCGTGGCGAAACAGCAGCCGCTGCCATGCTGATGCCGGGTCGCCAGGCGCGGCAGGGCCAGCCAGCCGCTGAGGGTGCCGAGCGCGGGCAGCCAGGGGCTGATCAGGCCCTCCCACCAGTCCAGCGCCAGGACCTCGGCCGCACCGCGGGCTTCTTCATCGCCGCCGGTGATGCACACCGACCGCGCGCCCAGGCGGCACAGCGCCGCGGCCAGGGCCGGCACCGGCAGGGGCCGGCCCAGCAGGCGTTCGGCCTCGCGGCGATTCGGCGTGATCATGGTGGCGCGCGGCAGCAGCAGCTCGCGATAGGCCGCGACCAGTGCGGCATCGGCAAAGGCCGTGCCGCCGGCCGTGGCGCCCAGCACCGGATCGACGACCAGGCCGACGAAGCCGTGCGCGGCGCGCAGCATGTCGACCGCCTCGGCCACCGCTCGCACGGCGTCGACGCTGGCCAGCAGGCCGGTCTTGATCACGCGCGGCGGCATGTCCGCGGCCAGCGCCCGCAACTGGCCACGGATCTGCTCGGGCGGCAGCGCATGCACGGCCTGCACGCCCAGCGAATGCTGCGCGGTGACCGCGGCCACCACCGGGCACAGGTGCACGCCCAGCGCGGCGGCCGCGCGCGTGTCGGCCGAGAGGCCGGCGCCGCCGCCGCTGTCGGTGCCGGCCACGCTCCAGACGATCGGCGGGGCCGGGTCTTGCGTCCAGGGGCGCAGCGTCAGGGCCTCGGGATCGACCGGCTCGGCCCAGGGCGAAGGCAGGCTGGGATGGGGAAGGAGGAGCGACCGATCCATCGCTCAGCCCAGCAGGAAGGCGTGGCCGCCGACCGGCGTGCTCGCGACCGCGAAGTCCTGCGGCGCCATCGGGCCGGCGCGCCAGGCCTGGCGGCCGGCGCGCACCGCGTCGCGGAAGGCCTGTGCCATCGCGACCGGGTCGCGCGCCTGGGCCACCGAGCTGTTCAGCAGCACCGCGTCGAAGCCCAGCTCCAGCGCCTGGGCCGCCTGCGAGGGCGCGCCCAGGCCGGCGTCGATCACCAGGGTCGCGTCGGGCAGGCGCTCGCGCAGGCGGCGCAGCCCGGCCAGGTGCACCAGGCCCTGGCCCGAGCCGATCGGCGCGCCCCAGGGCATCAAGAGCGCGCAGCCGGCATCCTCCAGCAGGCGCCGGCCGAGGATCAGGTCCTCGGTGCAGTAGGGGAAGACGGTGAAGCCGTCCTTGACCAGGGTGGTCGCGGCGCTCAGCAGCTCGAAGGGATCGGGCTGCAGGGTGTGATCGTCGCCGATCACCTCCAGCTTGATCCAGTGCGTGCCGTAGAGCTCGCGCGCCATCCTGGCCAGCGCGACGGCCTCGCGCGCCGTGCGGCAGCCGGCGGTGTTGGGCAAGAGGCGCGCGCCCTGGGCGCTGGCCGTGGCCAGGGCTTGGGCGATGGCGCCATTGTCGCCCGCCTGCAGGGTGCGCTTCAGGCCCACGGTCAGCAGCCCGGTGCCGGAGGCGCGGATCGCCGCGTCCAGCAGCTGCGGGCTGGGATAGCCGGCGCTGCCGAGAAAGAAGCGGCTCGCCAGCGCGACGCCGTCGATCACCAGGGCATCATCGTTGTTGTGCATATCGAAAACTCCAGCCTGTGTCGTGCCGTGTATGACGGATGAGAAGGGTGCATTGCCGAGCGGGCTCCGCCGATCCGGCTTGGCCGGGCGGTCGGAGCCGCCCCCTTGAGGGGGCGCGCGCAGCGCGCAGGGGGTGGGGCATTCAGCCTCCGACGATGGGTTTGAAGAGCAGCACCTGGTCGCCATGGCCAAGCACGGTGCCGGGTCTTGCCTCGCGCGGCACGAAGAGTCCGTTCAGCGCGGTGCCGACGCTTTCCGGTCTGCGCTGCTGCGCCTCCAGCAGCGCGGCCAATGTGGTGCCGGCGGGGACTTGCAAGGTCTGCTGGTCGAGATGGATGGTGATGTTCATGGGTGTTCCAGGCTGGCCAGGCCGCTGGCGGCCAGCAGGCGCTGCACCAGGGCCGGCGCCAGCAGCCAGCCGTGGCGGTACAGGCCGTTGAGCCGCATCAATCCGCCGTTCGGGCCGGGCTCGGCGTGGGTGAAGGGCAGGTTGTCGGGCAGGGCCGGGCGCAGATTGCGGTCCAGCCGGGTGATGCGCGCCTCGCCGAGCGCCGGCAGCAGGCTGTGCGCCGCGGCCATCAGCTCGACGGCGCTCTGCAGGCTGACCGGGCTGCGGTCCTCGCTCTCGATCTCGCTGGCGCCCAGCAGCAGCTCCCGCTCGCTGCGCGGCACCAGATAGACGCGGTGGCGCGGGTGCAGCAGGCGCAGCGGACGGCTCAGGCCATGGTCGGGCAGGTCCAGCGCCACCACCTCGCCGCGCACGCCGCGCAGCGGCAACGGCGGTCGCGCGCCGAGGCCGCGGGCGTCGATGGCCCAATCGGCGCCGAGGCTTGTGCCATCGCGCAGATGCAGCCGGCCCGGCAGCACCTGCCCGACCGCGCGGCCCCAATGCCAGCGCGCGGCGCTCGCGCCGGCGTGCAGCGCGGCCATGGCCTCGACCGGGTGGATCAGGCCCTCGCCGGGCAGCAGCCAGGCCAGCAGGCTCGATGGCGCCAGCGCCGGCTCCAGCATGCGCAGCTCGCCCGGAGCCAGCGCCTGCGCGCCCGGCATGCGGGCCAGGGCGCGCGCGGCCGCGCCGCGGTCGGTGCCATGGGCCAGCAGCAGGCTGCCGGCGATCCGCAGGCGCGGCGGGCTTGCCATGGCCGCGACGATGCGCGGCCAGAGGGCCAGCGACTCCCAGCCCAGGCGCGCGATGGCCGCGCCGCCGCATTCCTGCTCGGCCAGGGGGCTCAGCATGCCGGCCGCGGTGAAGGCGGCGGCGCCCTGGCCGTCGCAGCGCGGCTCGGGGCCGGGCGCGGGATCGAAGACCTCGACCGCGTGGCCGGCGCGGGCCAGCGTCCAGGCGAACAGGCGCCCGGCCAGGCCGGCGCCGGCGATCGCGATATGGGCCATCTGCTCAAGCCCCGGTCTTGATGGGGATGTAGAGCTCGCCGCCCCGGGCCTTGAACTCGGCGCTCTTGGCCTTCATGCCCTCGCTGAGTTGCTCGGAATACTCGCGCACCTCCTGCGTGATCTTCATCGAGCAGAACTTCGGGCCGCACATCGAGCAGAAATGCGCCACCTTGGCGCTGTCTTTGGGCAGGGTCTCGTCGTGGAACGCGCGCGCGGTCTCGGGGTCCAGGCCGAGGTTGAACTGATCGGTCCAGCGGAACTCGAAGCGGGCCTTGGAGAGCGCGTCGTCGCGCGCGCGGGCGCCCGGGTGGCCCTTGGCGATGTCGGCGGCATGGGCCGCGATCTTGTAGGCCATCAGGCCGGCCTTGACGTCGTCGCGATCCGGCAGGCCGAGGTGCTCCTTGGGCGTGACATAGCAGAGCATCGCGCAGCCGAACCAGCCGATCATCGCGGCGCCGATGCCGCTGGTGATGTGGTCGTAGCCGGGCGCGATGTCGGTGGTCAGCGGACCCAGGGTGTAGAAGGGCGCCTCGTCGCAGTGTTTCAGCTGCTCGGTCATATTGGCCTGGATCAGGTGCATCGGCACATGGCCAGGGCCCTCGATCATGGTCTGCACATCATGGGTCCAGGCGATCTTGGTCAGCTCGCCCAGCGTCCTCAGCTCGGCGAACTGGGCCTCGTCGTTGGCGTCGGCCAGCGAGCCGGGACGCAGGCCGTCGCCCAGCGAGAAGCTGACGTCGTAGGCCTTCATGATTTCGCAGATCTCTTCGAAATGCGTGTAGAGGAAGTTCTCCCGGTGGTGCGCGATGCACCATTTCGCGAGGATGGAGCCGCCGCGCGAGACGATGCCGGTGCGGCGCTTCACGGTCATCGGCACGAAGGGCAGGCGCAGGCCGGCGTGGATCGTGAAGTAGTCGACGCCCTGCTCGGCCTGCTCGATCAGGGTGTCGCGGAACAGCGCCCATGTCAGCTCCTCGGCCACGCCGCCGACCTTCTCCAGCGCCTGGTAGATCGGCACGGTGCCGATCGGCACGGCGCTGTTGCGCACGATCCAGTCGCGCGTGGTGTGGATGTTGCGGCCGGTCGAGAGGTCCATCACCGTGTCGGCGCCCCAGCGCGTGGCCCAGACCATCTTCTCGACCTCCTCCTCGATCGAGGAGCTGACGGCCGAGTTGCCGATATTGGCGTTGACCTTCACGAGGAAATTGCGGCCGATCGCCATCGGCTCCAGCTCGGTGTGGTTGATGTTGGCCGGGATGATGGCGCGGCCGCGCGCCACCTCGTCGCGCACGAACTCGGGCGTGATGATCGCGGGGATGCTGGCGCCGAAGGAATTGCCGCGCAGGCGCGCCTCGCGCTCGACGTCGGCCTGGTACTCGCGCATCCACTCGAAGCGCTGGTTCTCGCGGATCGCGACGAACTCCATCTCGGGCGTGACGATGCCGCGGCGCGCGTAATGCAGCTGGGTCACGTTGGCACCCACCTTGGCGCGACGCGGCCGGCGCTGCAGGCCGGCGCTCAGCGCGCGCAGCTTCAGCTGCTGCTCCTGGTCGCGCAGACCGTCGTCGATCAGCTGGATCGCGCGGCCCTCGTAGGCCTCGGTGTCATGTCTTGCCTCGACCCAGGCGGCGCGCGGCGCCGGCAGGCCGCGTGCCACGTCGATCGCGGCGGCCGGGTCGGTGTAGGGGCCGGAGGCGTCATAGACCGTGATCCGCTCGCCATTGCTCAGCGCGATCGCGCGCATCGGCACGCGCAGCTCGGGATGCAGGGTGCCGGCCACATGGGTCTTGGTGGAGGCGGGCAGGGGTTCGCGGCTCAGCCGGATGCTCTGGTCGAGGGCGCTCGGGGCGGTGATGCGTGGGGTCATGACTGAAGGTCTCCGGGTTGAACCCCGGAGGCTGGTCATGAGACGGAGACGGGCGCACGAAGGCTCACAAGGCGCGCCGAGAGGTGGGGCCGAGCAGGTGCGTGCAGACGGGCGGGAGGTGCGGACGGGCTTGCCGCGACCTCGACCCTGGACGACAACCTCCAGGGCCCGCACCCATGGCATGGGAGCAGGCTCTTCTTACGCCGGTACAAACCGGATCAAGTTCAGCGGGACCATGGCTTCCACCACATCTCAGCCCGACGCGTTCTCAAGGAGAACGGCGTAACAGGGCACCCCGGAGCAGGCCCGCAGTATAGGGTGCGAAGCCACGGGCTTCGTTAAATCTCTGACGGATCAGCGTGCAAACCCGGCTGTCATGGGGGCGATATGCGCCCCTAAACTGCGGCCGCTTGCTAGGGGTGGCGGGGCCGAGATGGCCGCCACCGCGCCCGTTCTTCACGAGAACCCTGGGAGGGATGGCGATGAAACGCTGGACGATGACGCTATTGGCCGGCTGCGCCCTGATGGCGCTGGCACCGCTGGGCCGGGCCCAGGACCTGGGCGATCTGGCGGCCAAGGCCAAGCTCAGCGATGCGGAGCGGGCCAAGCGCGACGCCGACAAGGTCTACCAGTGGATACGCTTCAATGCGGACAAGGCCGCGGCCAAGGCGCCGGCGCCCAAGCCCGCCCCGGCGCCGGCCGTGCCCCTGGCCCCGCTGGAGCTAGAACCGTCCGCACCGGTCGCCGTCCAGCCGCGCCCCCTGGTGGAGGACGCGCTGCAACCCGGCGTCAATGTCGACCTGGACGACGCCCAGGCCAAGCGCGACCTGTGGGTACGCCTGCGCAGCGGCTTCGCGATGCCCGACCTGAACAACGAACTGGTGGGCAAGGCCGAGAACTGGTACAGCAGCCGCCCCGACTATGTGGCGCGCATGACCGAGCGCGGCGGCCGCTACCTCTATCACATCGTGGCCGAGGTCGAGAAGCGCGGCATGCCGCTGGAGCTGGCCCTGCTGCCCTTCATCGAGAGCGCCTTCAACCCGCAGGCCATGTCCAGCGCCAAGGCCTCGGGCATGTGGCAGTTCATGCCCGCCACCGGGCGCGACTTCGACCTGAAGCAGAACATCTTCCGCGACGACCGCCGCCATGTGCTGGCCTCCACCCGCGCCGCGCTGGACTATCTGGGCCGGCTGCACGAGATGTTCGGCGACTGGCATCTGGCGCTGGCCGCCTACAACTGGGGCCAGGGCAATGTGCAGAAGGCGATCGCGCGCAACCAGAAGGCCGGCCTGCCGACCGACTACGAGAGCCTGCGCATGCCCGACGAGACGCGCTACTACGTGCCCAAGCTGCAGGCGGTCAAGAACATCGTGCTGCGTCCCGACGCCTATTCGCTGGCCCTGCCGGCGATTGCCAACCACCCCTATTTCCTGAGCGTCGAGATCGACCGCGACATCGACGTCGATGTCGCGGCCCGGCTGGCCGGCATGACGTCCGACGAGTTCAAGCAGTTCAATCCGCAGGCCAACAAGCCGGTGCTGCTGGCCGCGGCCTCCGACCAGGTGCTGCTGCCCTATGACAATGCCGACGCCTTCGCGCGCAACCTGGCCACGCACCGGGGCCAGCTCGCCAGCTGGACCGCCTGGGTGGTTCCCAGGACCATGAAGCCGGCCGACGCGGCCAAGCAGGTGGGCATGAACGAGGCCCAGCTGCGCGAGATCAACAAGATCCCGCCGCGCATGCTGGTCAAGGGTGGCTCCACGCTGCTGGTGCCGCGCAGCGCGCGCCACGACCGCGACGTCTCGGAGCAGCTGGCCGACAACGCCAGCCTGAGCCTCGCACCCGATATGCCGCCGCTGCGTCGCGTCAGCTTCAAGGCCGGCAAGGGCGACACCGTGGCCTCGGTGGCGCGCCGCTACAAGGTCGGTGCGGCCCAGGTCGCGCAATGGAACCAGGTCTCCACCAAGGCCGGTTTCAAACCCGGCCAGCTGCTGGTGGTCTACACCGCCGGTGGCGGCGGCAGCGCGAAGGCACCGGTGCGCAGCGCCAAGAGCGCCATCAAGGGCAACGGCGGTGTCCGGACGGCCAAGGCCGGCGTGAGGACCGCGCGCAGCGCCAGCGCGGCGCAGAAGCCCGGCAAGCGCCGCTGAACCCTGCGGCGAGCCGGCTCAGGCGAAGAACAGCGCCACGCCGCTGCCGAAGGCGGCGGCCCAGGCCAACGAGCGCAGGCTCGGCTGGTCGGCCAGGTACAGGCCGATATAGATCAGCCGGAAGGTGACGAAGGACAGCGCGAGCATGTCGATGCGCTCTTGCGCCGCCCCCAGCTGCTGGGCCGCCAGCACGCCGGCGATGAACAGCGGCAGTGCCTCGAAACTGTTGGCCTGCGCCGCATCGGCGCGCGCCTGCCAGCCGCCCAGCCTGGCCAGCCAGGCCCGCGGGTGGTGGTTGTCGAAACCACCGTCGCGCAATCGCTTGCCGAAGCCCTTGGACTTGGCGATGCCGGCGCAGACGACGGGCAGCGCGCAGGCCACCAGGATGCAGTAGTTGGCAACGGTCATGGTCGCTTTCGTGCTCAGCGGCGGTCCACCAGCGCATGGGCGATCGTGCCCAGATCCACATATTCCAGCTCGCTGCCCACCGGCACGCCGCGCGCCAGGCGCGTGGCGCGGATGGCCCGCGAGCGCAGCGCCTCGGCCAGCACATGGGCCGTGGCCTCGCCCTCGGCGGTGAAGCTGGTGGCCAGGATCACCTCCTCCACCCCCGGCTCGGCGGCGCGCGCCAGCAGCTGCTCGGCGCCGATGGCCTGGGTCGAGAGTCCGTCCAGCGGACTCAGGCGCCCCTGCAGCACGAAATAGTAGCCGCGGTAGGAGCCGGTGCGCTCCAGCGCCGCCTGGTCGGCCGGACTTTCCACCACGCACAGCAGGCGCGCATCGCGCTGCGCATCGCTGCAGATCTCGCAGACCGGCGCCTCGCTGAAGGTGTGGCAGCGCTGGCAATGGCGCACCTGGGCCATCGCCGCCGAGAGCGCCGCGGCGATGCTGCGGGCCCCCTCGCGGTCGTGCTGCAGCAGGTGGTAGGCCATGCGCTGGGCCGACTTCTGGCCCACGCCGGGCAGGCGCTTCAGCGCCTCGATCAAGTCCTCGAGGGCGGACAAGATCAGAACGGGAACTTCATGCCCGGAGGCATCGGCATGCCGGCGGTCAGCTTGCCCATCTTTTCCTGGCTGACCGCTTCGGCGCGGCGCACCGCGTCGTTGAAGGCGGCGGCCACCAGATCCTCCAGCATGTCCTTGTCGTCGGCCAGCAGGCTGGGGTCGATGGTGATGCGCTTGACGTCGTGCTTGCAGGTCATCGTGACCTTGACCATGCCGGCGCCCGACTGGCCCTCGACCTCGATATTGCCGAGCTCGTCCTGGGCCTTCTTCAGGTTGTCCTGCATGGCCTGGGCCTGCTTCATCAGGCCGGCGAGTTGACCCTTCATCATGTTCGTATCTCCTTGTCGATTCAATCAGCGTAGCAAACGCATTCCCCAGCGGAGCCCGAGGATCCGGCTTTGCCGGGCCTGCGGGCTCGCCCCCTCGAAGGGGGCTCGCGAAGCGAGTAGGGGGTGGTTCATATCAGTGGGGTTTGATCGAGCCCGGAACGATGCGGGCCGTCTTGAACTGGGTCATCAGCTGCCGCACCAGCGGGTCGTCGAAAACAATCTGCTCGGTCTGGCGCTGGCGCGCCTGAGCCTCGGCCGCATCGCGCAGCGCCGGCGAGTCCTGCGCGGAGCCGGCCTCGACCTCGATCTGCACCGCACGCTCCAGCAGGGCGCCGAGTGCGGCCTGCAGCTTGTCCTGCAGAGCCTGCTGGCGCAGCGACTCGCGCTCGACCTTCAGGCGCCAGCGCTGCGGCTCCGACTGCTCGTCGATGGCGATGCATTCGGCCTGCAGGGCCAGTTCGCGCGCCATCGCCACCAGCGACAGGCGCTTGACCAGGGCGGCCCAGCGCTCGCCCAAGGCGGTGGGGACCAGGACGACATCATTGCCGGCGGTCGAGGCATAGCCGCCCGACGACTCGGCCGCACCGTCGCCGTCCGGCGCGTCGTCGGCAGACATCGCGGCGGCCATGCCGTCCTCGTCCGCCGGCGGTGCATCCAGCCAGGGCGGCGGCCCGTCGCCCTCCTCGGGCGCGGGCTCGGCCGCCACCGGGCGGGGACGCAAGCGGGCGCTGTGGGAGCTGGGCTCCGCCTGACCTCGCGCGCTCAAGGACGGACGAACCGGCTCGGGCGCGGGCGGGGAGGAAGCCACGGCGGGCGCCAGCGGCGCGGGCTCGCGCGCCACCGCGGCCGGAACAGGGACCGGAGAGGCGACCGGGGATGCGGCCGACGGAGCGGCCGGCGCCGGCGGCCTGGGTTCGACCCGAGCCGGCTCGGGCGGCCGCACGGCCAGCGTGGGCGCGGCCGGGCGCAGCAGCGGCGCGCTGGCCACGGC
>NZ_JBWKPM010000026.1:0-68844 GCF_059418245.1 Roseateles sp. GW821-FHT09B06
GCGTCGCGCTGGCCGGCATCGGCCGCGGCCGCGCGGTGCTCGGGCGCGCCACGCTGGGCGGCCTGGCCTGGCTGGCCTGGCCCTGCGGGCTGCTGCAGTCGGCCCTGGTGGTGGCGGCGCTGGCCTCGGGGCCGGCGCAGGGCGCGGCGGTGATGGGCGTGTTCGCGGCCGCCTCGGGCCTGGGTCTGGCATTGGGCCCGGCCCTGCTGCAGCGCCTGTTCGGTCTGGGCCAGCGGGGCATGATCTGGGCCGTGCGGCTGGCGGGCCTGGGCCTGGCCGCCGCCTCGCTGTGGGCCCTGGGTCACGGGGTCTGGGCGCAGATCGCGGACCGGTGCCGCTAGCCGCGCGCGGGCCGGTTGCAGACCCAAGACTTATATAAGACTTGGACCCTTGGACGGCCATGCTGGCATAGAATCGATCGACCCTGTCGATTCCCATCCTTAAGTCTTAAGCCGCGCGCGGAAGAAGCTCACACATGTACCAACACATCCAGGTGCCCGAGGGCGGGCAGAAGATCACCGTCAACGCCGACTTCTCGCTGAACGTGCCCGACCAGCCGATCATTCCCTATATCGAGGGTGACGGCACCGGCTTCGACATCACGCCGGTGATGATCAAGGTGGTCGACGCCGCGGTCGGGAAGGCCTACGGCGGCCAGAAGAAGATCCACTGGATGGAGATCTACGCCGGCGAGAAGTCGACCAAGGTCTATGGCCCCGACGTGTGGCTGCCCGAGGAGACCCTGCAGGTCCTGCGGGACTATGTGGTCTCGATCAAGGGCCCGCTGACCACGCCGGTGGGCGGTGGCATCCGTTCGCTGAACGTGGCGCTGCGCCAGGAACTGGACCTCTACGTCTGCCTGCGCCCGGTGCGCTACTTCAAGGGCGTGCCCTCGCCGGTCAAGGAGCCCGAGAAGACCGACATGGTGATCTTCCGCGAGAACTCGGAGGACATCTATGCCGGCATCGAGTTCGAGGCCGAGAGCGAGAAGGCCAAGAAGCTGATCGCCTTCCTGCAGAACGAGTTCGGCGTCAAGAAGATCCGCTTTCCCGAGACCTCGGGTATCGGCGTCAAGCCGGTTTCGCGCGAGGGTACCGAGCGCCTGATGCGCAAGGCCATCCAGTACGCGATCGACAACAACCGGCCCAGCGTGACCATCGTGCACAAGGGCAACATCATGAAGTTCACCGAAGGGGCTTTTCGCGACTGGGCCTATGCCCTGGCGCAGAAGGAGTTCGGTGCCGAGCTGATCGACGGCGGCCCCTGGGTCAAGTTCAAGAACCCGAAGAGCGGCAAGGACATCGTGATCAAGGACTCGATCGCCGATGCCTTCTTGCAGCAGATCCTGCTGCGTCCGGCCGAGTACTCGGTGATCGCCACCCTGAACCTGAACGGCGACTATGTCTCCGACGCGCTGGCCGCCCAGGTCGGCGGCATCGGCATCGCGCCGGGCGCCAATATGTCCGACTCGGTCGCGATGTTCGAGGCCACCCATGGCACCGCGCCCAAGTACGCCGGCAAGGACTATGTGAACCCGGGCAGCGAGATCCTCTCGGCCGAGATGATGCTGCGTCACATGGGCTGGACCAAGGCGGCCGACCTGATCATCTCCTCGATGGAGAAGGCCATCCTGAGCAAGAAGGTCACCTACGACTTCGCCCGCCTGCTGGACGGCGCGACCCAGGTGTCCTGCTCCGGCTTCGGCCAGGTCATGATCGACCAGATGGACTGAAGCGCCGCGGCCGGCTCATGCCGGCCGGCGCATCCCGGAAGCGCCGGTGCCGGCCCGAGAGGGCGGCCCGGCGTTTTGCTTTGTGGCCTAGGCGCCCGCGAGCGCGCGCCGCGCCACGGCACAGAACCAGCGCAGCCCCAGCGGCAATGCGGCATCGTTGAAGTCGTAGCAGGGGTGGTGCAGTGGACGGTAGCTGCCGTCCTCGCCGCCGCCGCCCTCGGCGCGGCGCGGCCCCTGGCCCAGCCAGAGATAGGCGCCGGGCTTCTCGCGCAGCATGAAGGCGAAGTCCTCCGAGGTGAAGGCGGGGCGCGCCGCCGTCTCGGCACGCAGGCCGATCGCCGCGGCGGTCTGCAGCGCGAGCTCGGCCTCGGCCGCGCTGTTGACCGTGGCCGGGTAGTAGCGCGTGTACTTCACCTCGATCTCGCAGCCGCTGGCCAGGGCCTGGCCGGCGGCGGCCGCGCGCAGCGCGGTCTCGATGCGGTCCTGCGTCGCGGCGTCGAAGCTGCGCACGGTGCCGGTGATCTGCACCTCGGCCGGCAGCACATTGTGCGACTGCCCGCCCTCGATGCGGGTCACCGACAGCACGGCCGATTCGGCCGGGTCGATGCGGCGCGCGACGATGGTGTTGAGCTGCGCCACCAGCAGGCTGGCCGCAAGAATCGCGTCCGGCGTGTGCTGGGGCTGGGCCGCGTGGCCGCCGCGGCCGCGCACCGCGATGTCAAAGCGGTCGGCCGCCGCCATGATGGGGCCGGGTCTTGTCTGCGCCTGGCCCAGCGGCAGATCGGGCCAGTTGTGCAGTGCATAGACGGCGTCGCAGGGAAAGCGCTCGAACAGGCCGTCGCGCACCATGGCCTGGGCGCCGCCGCGGCCTTCCTCGGCCGGCTGGAAGATGAACACCACCGTGCCGACGAAGTCGCGCCGGCGCGCCAGCTGGCGCGCCGCGCCCAGCAGCATCGCGGTATGCCCGTCATGGCCGCAGCCGTGATGTCGGCCGCCGAACCGGCTGGCATGGGGCAGGCCGCTCTGCTCCTGCATCGCCAGCGCGTCCATGTCGGCGCGCAGGCCTACCATGCGACCCGCGCCATGGCGCAGCAGGCCGACCACGCCGGTGCCGCCGATGCCCTCGTGCACCTCCAGCCCCAGCTCGCGCAGCGCGGCCGCCACCAGGCCGGCGGTGCGATGCTCGGCATAGGCCAGCTCGGGGTGCGCGTGCAGATCGCGCCGCAGCGCGATCAGGTCAGTCAGCAGGTCGGCAATGTCTTCCGGGTCCGTGCTCACAGCCCGGCGTCGACCGCGTCGGCCAACTGGGCGAGGGTGTGGAAGTGGTAGTCGGGCGTGGTGATCTGCTTGACCTCCAGGGTGCCGCCGAAGCCCGGCTGGGCATGGCGGCGCTCGATCCAGCAGGTCTTCAGGCCCAGGCTCTTGGCCACGCCGATGTCGTGGTACTGGCTCTGCGCGACATGCAGATTGTCGGCCTGGCTGTAGCCGCGGGTGCTGAGGCGACCGCGCGCGAAGGCGAAGAACCTGGGGTCAGGTTTCTCGCACAGCGCATCGTCGCAGGTGACGCTGTCGTCGAAGGGTAGGTCCAGGGTCTGCTCGAAATGGCTCAGGGCCCAGCGCTGCGCATTGGTCATCGCCACCAGCTTGAAACGCTGGCGCAGGCGCTTGAGCGCAGCCACCGAGTCCGGGAAGGCCGGCCAGCGCGGCACCGAGTCGCGCAGCCCCCGGGCCAGTGCGGGCGAGTCGGGCAGGCCAAGCTCGGCGGCGATGGCATGCCAGCAGCGCTCTAGATCGTCGGGATAGGCGATCACGTCCTTGCTGGCGCGGGCGCGGCGGTAGGCGGCGAGGAAGTCCTCGTCGCCGACGGGGCTGTCGGGCAGGGCCTCGCGCAGATAGTTCAGCATGCCGCGCTCGAAGTCGATCAGCGTGCCCACAACGTCGAAAGTCAGAACCTTGAAGTCTTGCAAAGGCATGACAACACCTTCAGAGGGGAGTGGAGGATGGGGTGGCGGACTGCCCGGACTGGTACTGGCCGGGCGTCATGCCGCACAGGCGCTTGAAGCGGCGCGACAGATGGCTTTGGTCGTAGAAGCCCGATTCGCTGGCCGCGCGCGCGACCGGCATGCCCTGGCGCAGCAGGGCCTGGGCGCGCTGCACGCGCCGCTGGTTGATGTAGCGGTAGGGCGACATGCCGATGCGCTCGCGGAACACGGTGGCGAAGCGCCACAGGCTCAGGCCGCTGAGCGCGGCCAGGCTCTCCAGGCGCAGCGGTTCGCCGAGATGGGCGTCGATATGGGCCAGCACCGGGGCCAGCGAGCGTTGCCGCGGGGCGGGCGCGGCGGCGATGTCCAGGGGCTGCGGGGTGTTTGCCATGGCCACAGCTTAAGTCTGCTGCCGCCGTCGATGTGGCCGTAAACCCGGCGCGCGGCGGTAGCGAATTGCGTTTCGCGCGGCCGGCCGCGCAGATTCTGCGGCCTTGCGTGCATCAGCAAAAGCGTCCTATCAAGACCGGGGCCGGGCTCCCTAGGCTGCGGGCCCCGCAACGTCTTTTATCCGCTGGAACGCATATGCCCATCACCATCCTCAAGCAATCCGTCGGCTTCGGCCCCCTGCAGGACGAAGGCCCGGTCGCCAAGCCGCTGAGCCTGCCCGCCGCCACCACGCGCGGCCATGCCGTCAGCCTGGAGGGCGCGGGCGCCAACCGCAGCGGCGTCTGGGAATGCAGCCCCGGCCGCTTCGAGCGCCAGCTGGCCAATGCCGAGCTCATGCACATCCTCAGCGGCGCCTGCAGCTTCACGCCCAGCGGCGGCGAGACGCTGGAGATCGGTGCCGGCGACACCCTGTTCTTCCCGGCCCACACGACCGGGGTCTGGCACATCAGGGAGACCCTGCGCAAGGTCTATGTGGTGATGGCGGCGCAGGACTGAGCGCCGGCCCCGAACGAAAACCGGGAGCCAGGGCTCCCGGTCTGCTTCAGAAGTAGCGCACCCAGGCCTGGGTGGAGCGCCGCTTGTAGGCGGCGAAAGCGCGCACCGGGTAGTAGAGCAGGGGCACCATCGCCAGCCAGACCACCCAGACGATCCAGAAGGCATCGGCATCGACGCCGAAGCGCGTGCCCTGATTGGGGCCGAAGATCGCCAGCAGGATGCGGTAGCCGATCATCAGCACATAGAGGTGCAGCAGGTAGAAGAACATTGGCGCGCCGCCGAAAGTCGAGCACAGCCGGGTGAAGCCGTTGTCGGCGAATTCCAGCGCGGCCAGCAGCAGCATGCCGCCGCCCAGGGTCATCAGCAGGAAGTCCAGCGAGGGCGGGTACTTGGTGAAGTTGAGCCAAGACATCGCGGTCTCGATGCCGCTGGCGCCCGCCACCCAGGGCGCGTTCTCGCCGTAGATGTTGAAGCCGCGCAGCAGCAGCAGCGCGGCCAGGCAGGCCAGGCCGACCGCCACCAGCAACTTGCGTCGGGTCTGCCCGTCCAGGCGCTGCGAGAACAGCGGCGCGAAGCTGTAGCCCAGCAGGATCACGCCGACCCAGGGCAGGGCCGGGTAGGTCAGGCGCACCTTCAGCGCGCCCTCGGCCACCAGCCAGCCGCGATGCAGCATCAAGGTCCAGGGCGCGTACCAGGCGCTGTCCGGCGGGACGATGTAGCCTGCCACGGCGTTGTGGCCGCAGACGATGATCGCGCCCAGGGTGGCCAGGAACCAGCGCGGCAGTCCGCTGAGCAGGGCCAGCACCACCATGCTGAAGCCGATCGCCCACATCACCTGCAGATAGAGCACATGGTAGGTGCCGCTCCAGGCGAAGTTCACCAGGGTCAGCTCTAGCGCAATGATCAGCAGGCCGCGCTTGAGCAGATAGCCGCGCACATCGCGCGTCGTGCCGCTGGGCGGGTTGGCATAGAGCCAGGCCGACAGCCCGGTCAGGAACACGAACACCGGCGCGCAGAAATGTGCGGCCAGGCGGGAGAAGAAGACCTCGGGCGGCGTGCCCGGCACCGTCATCGGGTCGGTGACCTGCAGGTGCAGGTAGAGGGTCTCGCGCACATGGTCGAGCAGCATCACGATCATCACCAGGCCGCGCAGCGCATCGATCGAGGTGATGCGGGCCTTGTGCGCGGCGACGCCGTCGCTGCGCGCCGCCGCCGGGCGCGCGCCCGCCAGCCGCATGCCGGATGAAGGGGAAGAAGAAATGGACATGGTGTGAATTCCTCTCTGGGTGAGGCGGGCCTTGTCTCCGCGGCCCGGGGCTGTGCTTATTTCTTGGCCGCGCTGGCCGGCAGGGTGCGCGGTGCCGTCGGCAGCGGCGGCAGACCGGTAGCGCGGTGGAAGGACAGCGCCGTGTTGTAGCCCTCCAGCTGGTAGGGTTCGGCGCCCTGGGCGCCGGCTCGCTCGCCCGTCACCTCGTCGAGATGGTAGAGGCCGATCACATAGTTGCCGCGCCAGGGCAGGGGAAAGCGGAACTTGCCGTCGATGTCGCTGCTGGCCTGCAGGGTCCAGCCGGAAGGCGTTCCCAGGGCCATCTTGACGCCGGGCAACGCCTCACCGCGGAAGACGACGCGGAACTCGTGCAGCCCGCCGGCGCTGACGCCGGTCGGCAGGATGTCCAGCGGCAGCTTGGGCTCATGGGGGCGCAGCTCGGCCACCCAGCGCGTCGCCGGGATCCAGTAGGTGCGCAGCGACTTGCCTTCGCGCTTGGTGTCGAACATCGGGTAGAGCTTGTCGATCGCGATAAAGGAGTCGCTCTTGCCCGGCAGCACGCGCAGGCCCGGCAGCGCAAAGCCCTCGGTCTGCTTGCTCAGGGCCAGCGGCGTCTCGCCGCTCGGCGACAGCCAGCTGGCGCTGAGCTGGACGAACTTGTCCAGCCCGCCCGGCGACTGCTCGTGCATGTTCACGTCCAGTTCGCCATAGCGGAAGGTCAGGACCTTGCCCTCCTGCTCGAACCAGATCTGGTGGGCGTGCGCGCCGCCGGCCGACGCCAGCAGCGCGGCGCCGAGACACAGGGTCTTGCGAAGGCGGAGTGATGAAAGAGAACGAAGCATGGTGAGGGCTCCTCAGAACTTGTACTGGGCGGTGACGGTGAAGCGGCGGCCGTTGCCCGGGAACACCCACATCTGGCTGTAGGAGCTGGTGTAGAACAGCTTGTCGCTCAGGTTGTCGATGTCCAGCGACAGGCGCAGCTGCTTGCCCCATTGGTAGGACGAGATCAGCTTGACCGTGGTGTAGGCCGGCAGCTTGAAGTCGTCGGTCGCCGTCAGCGGGGCCACGGCGCCATCGCGCTCGCCGATGTAGTTGAGGCCCAGGCCCAGGGTGGCGTTGTTGCCGGCCAGCGCGAAGGACTTCACCAGCATCACGTTGGCGCTGTGGCGTGGCACATTGGCGAGCTGGCGGCCCACCAGGAAGGCGTTGTTGTCCTCGGTGACCTGGGCGTCGGTGAAGGCATAGGCGGCCGACAGGCGCAGGCCCGGCATCAGCTCGCCGGCGACATCGAGTTCGACGCCTTTGCTTTCCACCTCGCCCGCGGCGATCGAGAAGTTGTTCGGATCCACCGGGTCGGGGGTCAGAACATTGTTCTTCGAGATCTTGTAGAAGGCCAGGGTGCTGGTGATCTTGCCGTCGGCGCTGTCGAGCTTGGCGCCCAGTTCGCCCGCCTTGCCCTTCTCTGCCGGGAAGGATTCGAAGGCGCGGCTGATGCCGCTGTTGGGCCGGAAGCTCTTGGAGGCGGTGGCATAGAGCGACAGGCTCTTGCTTGGCTGGTAGACCAGGCCCACGCGCGGCGAGCTGGCGTCCAGGCTCTGTTCGGTGACGCGGCCGTTGCGGTGGTTCAGCACCGACTGCTCGTACTTGTCGTAGCGCAGGCCCAGCAAGGCCTTCCATTGCGCGCTCAGGTCGATCTGGTCCTGCGCATAGACCGAGTGCGCGCGCTGCTTTTCGCGCGTGTCGGTGTTCAGCGTCATCGGCGGCGCCACCTGGCCGTAGACCGGCGCATAGATGTCGATCGAGCTGGCATTGGCGACGCGGAACTGGCGGCGCTCATCGGTGAAGCGGTAGGCGTCGACGCCCACCAGCACATGGTGGGTCAGGCCCCAGCCGCGCAGCTTGCCCAGCAGCTCCAGGCGGCCCGAGACGTCGCGCGCCTCGTTGTCGCGCGTGCGGCGCTGGCGCACCAGGGTGCGCTGGTCGGCCTGCAGGAAACGGCCCTCGGTCGATATGCCCTCGATCGAGCTGTCGCGGTAGCTGAAGCCGGTCTGCACGGACCAGTCGTCGTTGAAGTAATGCTGCAGGAAGACCTGGTTGCCGGTGGTCTCGATCGTGTGCTTGCCGTCGGCCGGTTCGCCCAGGAAGCGCGAACGCGGCACGACGCCCAGGCGGCCGTTGATCGCCAGCACGCCGCGGTCGAAGGTGGCGCGCTGCTTTGAGACCTCCAGCTCGTAGGACAGCGTGGTGTCCGGCGTCAGCAGCCAGATCACCGAGGGCGAGAGCAGGTAGCGCTCCGAGCCCACATGGTCGCGGTAGCTGTCGCCGCGCTCGGCCGCGGCATTCAGGCGGTAGGCGAAGCGTTCGCCGATCGGGCCGGTCAGGTCGGCGGTGGCGCGCCGGGTGTCGTAGCTGCCGGCCGAGATCTCCAGGGTCTGGGCCGGCTGGAACAGCGGCTTCTTGGTCGTGATGTTGACCGTGCCGCCGGGCTCGCCGCGGCCGTAGAGCGCCGAGGCCGGGCCCTTCAGCACCTCCACCGTGGCGGTGTTGGCGGCGTCGCGCACGCCGTTGTAGCCGCGGCTGTAGTTGAAGCCGTTGACCATGTAGTCGGAGCCGAAGTTGGGGTCGCCGGTGAAGCCGCGCATGGCGTAGCTGTCCCACAGCCCGCCCAGGTTGCTCTGCTTGGAGATGCCGCTGCCCAGCTCCAGCGCCTCGGCCAGCTTGGTCACGCCAGCGTCCTGCAGCACGTCGGCGCTCAGCACCCGCACGCTCTGCGGCAGATCCTTCAGGAGCGCGTCGCTCTTGGTCGCGCCGGTGGCCGAGAGATTGCGGTAGGGCTGCTTGACGCCGTTGACCTGCACGGTCTCCAGCTGCGTGGCGGAGGCCGCGGGCGCGGCCTCATCGGCCGCCCACAGGGACGGGCTGCAGGCCAGGCAGGCGGCAGCAGGCAGCAGGGCCAGACGGGGAAGGGCTTGGGTGGACATCATCGTTCTACTCCGGAAGGGTTTTTGCGAAGAGCTCGAACAGCTGAGGGAGGGAAAAGAGCGGAAGGGAAGCGACGGGGCGGCGCTGCGCTTCAGCGCAAGGTGAAACGCACCGACAGGGTCTGGTTCTGGGGCGTGGTGATCACCGCGACCGCCTTGGCGCCGGCGGCCAGCTTCAGGCCCTCGGCCAGCAGCTTGTTGGCGCCGGCCGGCTTGAGTGGGGCGTCGGTCTTGACGCCGTTCAGCAGCACGCTGAGCTTGCCGCCATAGCCGGCGGTGCTGAGCGCTTCCCCATGGTCCTCCACATAGAGCATGGCGGAGCCGTCAAGCCCCACCAGCTCGAAGCTGAGGTCGTTGGCGCTCTGCACCACGCCGCCATGCTTGGGCGTGCCGTCGCCATGGGCCATCAGCAGGCCCGATGCCGTCAGCAGCAAGAGGGCCAGCAGTCGTTTCATCGTTGCGTTCATCGTGGTCAATCTCCGGCAAGCAGTTCATCGATCGGCGCACTTGAAAAAGGGCGGCGCCACCAGCCCGTGAAGAAGCAGTGAGGGTGTCGGGGGGCAGCTCAAAAGGCCTCGCGGGTCGGCGCCAGCGCGGCGGCCGTTTCCGCCTCGTCGTCGGCCGCCATCAGGCGCGCGGTGGCGCGCTCGCCGACCAGCCAAAACACCAGCGGCGTCAAGAGGGTGTCGAGCAGGGTCGAGCTGATCAGCCCGCCGAAGATCACCACCGCCACCGGGTGCAGGATCTCCTTGCCGGGGGCGTCGGCCGCCAGCAGCAGCGGGACCAGGGCGAAGGCCGCGACCAGGGCCGTCATCAGCACCGGCGTGAGCCGCTCCAGCGAGCCGCGCACGATCATGGGCGGCCCGAAGCGCTCGCCCTCGAAGCGGCACAGATTGATGTAGTGGCTGACCTTCAGGATGCCGTTGCGGGTCGCGATGCCGGCCAGCGTGATGAAGCCCACCATCGAGGCCACCGACAGGCTGACCCCGGCGATCCACATCGCCGCCACGCTGCCGATCAGGGCCAGCGGGATGTTGGCCATGATCACGCCGGCCAGCACGGCCGAGCGGTAGCGCGAATAGAGCACCAGGAACACCATGGCCAGCGACAGCAGCGACAGGCCGGTGATCAGCCGGGTCGCCTGTTCCTGCGCCTGGAACTGGCCCTCCAGACTGACGAAGGTGCCGGCCGGCAGCTTGCTCTGGGCGATCACCCGGCGGATGTCGGCGATCACGCGGCCCATGTCGCTGCCGTCGGTGTTGGCATAGACGACGATGCGGCGCCGGCTGTTCTCGCGGCCGATCTGGTTGGGGCCGTCGCTTTCCTCTACGGTGGCGATGCTGGCCAGCGGCAGGCGGCCGGCTGGCGTGTCGATCAGGGTGCGGGCCAGGTCCTGCGGGCTGCGACGGCCGTCGGGCAGGCGCAGCACCAGGTCGTAGCGGCGCTGGCCATCGACGATCTCGGCGCCATGCGCGCCGTCGGTCAGGGCCTGCAGCATGCGCATCGCCTCGCCGGGCGCGAGCCCTGCCTGCGCGGCGCGGCGCTGGTCCAGGCGCACGGTGATCTGCGGGATTAGCACCTGCTTCTCGACCGTCAGGTCGACGAGGCCGGGCACGCCGGAGAGGCCCTGGCGCATCTGCTCGGCCAGGCCGCGCAGGGTGTCGGTGTCATCGCCGAAGATCTTGATCGCGATCTGGGCCCGCACGCCGGACAGCAGATGATCCAGGCGGTGCGAGATCGGCTGCCCCACCGCGACCTGAGCCGGCAGCACCGCGAGCTTTTCGCGGATCGCGGCCATCACGGTCTCGCGGTCGCGTCCGCCCGTGCGTTTCAGGTCGACGTCGATCTCGGAGGCATGCACGCCCTCGGCATGCTCGTCCAGCTCGGCGCGGCCGGTACGCCGGCCCACCTGCGTGACCTCGGGCACCTCGCGGATCAGCGCCTCGGCCAGGCTGCCCAGGCGGTTCGCCTCGTCCAGCGAGGTGCCGGGGTTGAACATCATCCCGAGTACCAGCGAGCCCTCGTTGAAGGCTGGCAGGAAGGCTCTGGGCATGAAGGGCACGCTGGCCGCCGCAGCCAGCACGGCGATGCCCGCCAGCGCCACCAGGCCGCGGGCGCGCGGGAAGGACCAGGCCAGCAGCCGCGCGTCGTGGCGCTTCAGCCAGCGCACCAGCGGGCTGTCCTCGTGGTCCAGCTTTTCCTGCATCCGCGGCAGCAGCCAGGCGCACAGCACCGGAGTCAGGGTCATCGACACCGCCATCGAGGCCAGCACCGAGGCGATGTAGGCGATGCCCAGTGGCGAGAACAGCCGGCCCTCGATGCCAGGCAGGGCGAACAGCGGCACGAACACCAGCACGACGATGGTGGTCGCGTAGACGATGCCCGAGCGCACCTCGACGCTGGCGCGCAGCACCACCTCGCGCACTGGCAGGGGCTTGGCGGCCGCGCGGTTCTGCTTCAGGCGGCGCAGGATGTTCTCGACATCGACCACCGCATCGTCCACCAGCTCGCCGATCGCGATCGCGATGCCGCCCAGTGTCATCACATTGATCGACTGGCCCAAGAGCTGGAACACCAGGGCCGTCACCGCCAGCGACAGCGGGATCGCGGTCAGCGAGATCAGCGTGGTGCGCGCCGACAGCAGGAAGGCGAACAGCACGATGGCCACCATGATGGCGCCGTCACGCAGCGCTTCGGTGACATTGCCCACCGAGGCCTCGATGAAATCGGCCTGGCGGAACAGCACCTTAGGCGCGCTGATGCCGGCCGGCAGGCCCGGCTCCAGCTCCTTCAGCGCGGCCTCGATCTGCCGGGTCAGCTGCACCGTGTCGGCGCCGGGCTGCTTCTGCACGCTGACGATCACCGCCGGCGCGCCGTTGTAGCCGGCATCGCCGCGCTTCATCGCCGCGGCGATGCGCACGTCCGCTACCTGCTCCAGCAGGATGGCGCGGCCGTCTTTCCAGGCCACGGCGATGCCGCGCAGGTCCTCGATGCGTTGGGTGCGCGCCATGTGGCGGATCAGGTACTCGCGGCTGTTCAGGTCGATGAAGCCGCCGCCGGCATTGCCGGCGAAGCCCTGCAGCGCCGCCTCGATCTGGCTCAGCGAGACGCCGGCCTGCGCCATGCGCAGGGTGTCGGGCTCGACGCGCAAGGTACGCACCTCGCCGCCGATCGGTATCACCTGCGACACGCCCACCAGGGACAGCAGGCGTGGCCGCAGCACGAAGTCGGCGTACTCGCGCACCTGCATCGGTGTGGCTTTGCTCGCGCCCTGCGCCTGCAGAGGCAGCGCGATCAGCATCACCTCGCCCATGATGGAGGACACCGGCCCCATCACCGGCGTGATGCCGGCGGGCAGTTGCTCGCGCACCAGAGCCAGGCGCTCGGCGACGATCTGGCGGTTGCGGTAGATGTCGGTGCCCCAGTCGAACTCGGCGTAGTGAATGGCAAGGCCGACGCCTGAGGTCGAGCGCACGCGCGTGACGCCTGGCATGCCGTTGAGCGCGGTCTCGACCGGCACCGTGACCAGCTGCTCGACCTCCTCCGGCGCCATGCCGCCGGCCTCGGTCAGCACCGTGATCAGTGGTTTGTTGAGGTCGGGGAACACATCTACCGGCGTGCGCCAGGCGGTGAGGGCGCCGTAGACCAGCAGCAGGGCGGCGAATGCCAGCACGAACAGGCGGTTGTGCAGGCTGAAGCGGACGATCCAGTTGAACATGATGGCAAGCTCCCGTTCAGCGGATCTGGGCCACCAGCGCCGCGCCCTGGATCAGCACGCGGTTGCCCTCGCCCAGCCCCTGGGTCACGACCACGGTGCTGCTGTCCAGCGGCCGGTACTGCACCGGCTGCGGGATGTAGCGCTCGGCCCCCGACTTGATCCAGACGACGGCCTCGTTGGCCGGGTTGCGCACCACGGCCTGGGCCGGCAGCACATAGCCCTTGAGCTGGGTCCTCAGGCTGACGATCACGCCCAGCGGCTGGCCCAGCGCCAGCGGCGCGGCGCCTTTGTCGAGCCGCGCCCGGAAAGTCAGCGGCAGCAGGCCGTCGCGCAGACCGCCGCCGGCGCCGGCCAGGCTCAGCCTGACGCCGGGCTGGCCCGCCAGATGGGCGCCGGCGATGCGGGGCACGATGGCCGGGTCGGCCGTGCCGGCCTCGACCAGCAGGCGCGCCGGGTCGACCACCTCGAACAGCATGTCGCGCGGCTCCACCACCTGGCCCGCCAGCGCCTCGGCGCGGGCGATCACGCCGTCCACCGGCGCCAGCAGCGCCTCGCGCGCCTGCAGACTGGCGCCGATATCGCGCTCGCGCGCTGTCAGGCTCTGCAGCTCGGCCTCGGCCGCCTCGATCTCCTTGCGCGGCACGCTGCCTTCCAGGCCGTGCAGGCGCTGCACGCGGCGCTCGGCCAGCGTGCGGTTGGCGCGCAGCTCGTTGAGCTGGGCCTGCTGGTTGGCGCGCGCATAGGGCTCGGCGTGGAAGCGCACATAGGCCAGCAGCTCGCCGCGCCTAACCGCCTGGCCGGCCAGCGGCAGGCCCTTGGGGCCGGGCTCGACGCGGCCGCCCTGCGCGGTCTGCACGCGGCCGCCGGCATTGGGGTCGATGACGACGCGGCCCGGCAGTTCCAGCGCGGCCGGCGCGTCGGACAGCGGCACGAAGCGGGTACGCAGGCCCATGCGGCGCTGTGCCGGTACCGGTACCTGCACGCTGCCGTCGGGCAGGCGCGCCAGGCCGCTGGCCTGGACGGCCGCGGGGCCGTCGAGATGTTCGCCGTTCGGGCCGTGGGCGCCGGGCGAAGCCTGGGCGGCGGTGGCCAGCAGCAGGAGCGGGAGCAGGATCGGCAGGGCAGGGATTCGCTTCATCGTGCGGCTCCGAAGGTGTTGGAACGGCGGGCGCGCTGCCGCACCACGCGCAGGCCGGCGATGCCGACCACGACCAGGCCCAGCAGGGCTGCCGCGCCGTAGCCGGCACGGACCAGGCCGGCCGACTCGGCGTCGTGCCGGGTGTCCTGTGCGGCGACGGTCAGGCTGCCGTCCAGCAGGTCGGTCTCGCCGCCGGCCGTGACGGTGAAGACCAGCGCATGCCGGCCCGGCCGCGCCAGCGCGGCCAGCAGGGCCCGGTCGGCGACGGCGTAGGCGCCCGGCTCGGCGCGGTAGACGGCGGCCGCCTTGGCGCTGCCGAGTTCGAGCTCGACCTTGGCACCCAGCACCGCCTCGTTGCTCTCGTAGCGGTTGATGAACAGCAGCAGCTCGCCGCTGCCGAGCTGGCCGACGATCTCGAACAGCTCGGAATGAGCCTCGAAGCGCGGCTGCTGGCCGGCGCCGGCCTGGGCGGAGGGCGGGCCGTCCAGGTGCTCGCCATTGGGCCCATGGGCGCCGGGCGAGGCCCAGGCCGGTCCGTTCAGGGCCAGGCCCAGCAGCAGGGACAGGAAACAGAAAACAGATCTCATGGCAACAACCCGGAAGCTTGGAGAAGGCGCGCGCGGGCCAGGCCCAGCGCGGCGTGATGACGGGCCTGAATCGCCTCGGCCTGGGCGGTGGCCTGGACGGCCAGCAGCAGCTCGGGGAGGGCGGTCTCGCCGGCACGGAAGGAGCGCTCCAGCAGCGCGGCGCGCTGGCGCAGCAGTTCGGCGCGCTGTTCCTGCAGCCGGGCCTGCTGCTCGGCGCCGAGCAGGGCGCCGCGCGCCACGGCCAGCTCGGTCTCGAGTTCCTGGCGCAGCCGCAGCAGCTCGGCCTCGGCCTGGTCCAGCGCAGCCTGGGCTGCGGCCTGCAGCGGCGCGTTGCGCATGTCGGCGCCGAAGGGCAGGCGCAGGCCGATGGCCATGCTGCGCTCGGTGGCCTGGCCGCGCTCGCTGCGGTCCTCGCGGTAGCCCAGGGTCAGCTCCGGCGCCTCGCTGCGGTTGCGCCGCTCAAGCTCGAGCTGGCGGCGCGCGGCCTCGACCGCCTGCAGCGCCTGCAGCAGGGCCGGATGGCCGTCCACCGGGGCGTCGCCCCGGGGCTCGGCCGGTTCGCCGGGCTCGATCTCGGCGGGCAGGCCGGTAAGGGACTGCCAGCGCAGGCGCTCGGCCGCAGGCGCTGGCTCCCCGCCATGGCCTCGGTTTCGGCCGCCAGCAGCTCGCCCCTTGCGGCCAGCGCATCGCTATGGGCCAGCTCGCCGGCGCGCACCCGACGTTCGACGTCACGGCCCAGCTCGCGCAGATAGCCCTGCTGCGCCTCGGCGGCCCGGGCCTCGGCCTGCAGGCCCGTCAGGCTCCAGGCCAGCTCGCGCAGCTGGCCGGCCAGGCGCAGCCGGGCTGCCTGGGCGCTCAGCTCGGCCAGCCGCAGCTCGGCCGCGGCGGCCGCCTGGCGCGCGCCGCGCTGGCCGGGCAGCCACAGCGGCAGCGCGATGCCGATCTCGCGTTCCTGCAGGCCGCGGTTGCGCTGCCAGCGGTCCTGGCGATGCGCCAGTTCCAGCGCCGGCGGCGCGGCCAGCAGGCTGGCGGCGGCGCGCTGCTCGGCCGTGGCGCGCAGCAGCTGGCCCTGCGCGGCCGCGCCGGCCTGGGTGCGCTGCCAGGCCGCATCGAGGGCCTGTGCGAGGTTGCTCGGTGGCGCGGCCAGCACCGCGCAGCACCAGGCGCTTCCCGCGAGGACGAGGGGAAGCTTGCGTAGGTCGATCTTCAAGAAGGGCCTGCCGATCTCGGGGCGAGCAGGGCCGGGCCGGCGCGAACGGGCGCGCGCGGTCGGCGGGGCTCAACAGCGTGGAATCGCTCTGCGCCCGGCGCGCGCCGGAGGGCGCCGCCGCGGTGGCGAGAGGCCTGAGGAGATCAGGCGCGGGTCTTGGGCGGCTTCTTCAGGCCTTCGAGGAACGGCCCCTCGGGCGCGTTCTCGGCCAGCGGCAGAGGGTGGGTGGCCGCGGCGCCGCGCGAGCCCGGGCCGTCTATGCAGGAGGGGATCGGACCGATGCCGCTGAGGCAGCCGTCGATGCCCATGTGCATGGCGGAGTCGCTCGACTGGTCCTGGTGCAGGTCCGGCGCGCTGACCGGCGTGGCGGCGGCCAGTTCCTCGGCGAAGGCCTCGAAGCCCTGCAGGGCTTCGGCGGCATCGGCATGCTGCGCATGGTGATGATGGGCGCTGCCGGCCCAGTGCAGCAGTGCGTGCACGGCCTGCTGCACATTGCCCGCGCCGGCCCAATGCCCGCCCAGCGATACCACATGCAGCAGCATGGACAGCAGCAGGATCAGGAACAGGGGGCGGCGGCGCGACATGAACGGATTATGAAATTCGTGCCGTGCAGGGCCTGCTGTTTGTGGCCCTCTGTGCGCAATCTTCCGTTGAACTGGCCCGGGGGCGGCAGCACGGGCTGCCGAATCTCACGCCCTGGTGCGCCCTGCGCGCGGCTGGTGCGGGCCGCCGCACCAGGATGGAGGGCCGCCGCGACGGACCGCGAACCCATTGCAAAAAGGAGCCGAGCGGGCGCAAGATGCGTCGCCGGACGGTCCGGCGACCGGATCAGCCGGATCGGGGGTGAGAGCGGCGCCCGCCGCCATCGTGGCTTCATGGACGGATGGAGAGATTCGATGACCAGCTTGCAAATCAATGGAAAGACGCTCAGCGTCGACGCGGCCGCCGACACGCCCCTGCTATGGGTGCTGCGCGACCATCTAGGCATGACCGGCACCAAATACGGCTGCGGCCTGGCCCTGTGCGGCGCCTGCACCGTGCATGTCAACGGTGAACCGGTGCGCGCCTGCCAGACGCCGCTGTCGGCCGCCACCGGCAAGCGCATCACCACCATCGAGGGTGTCGGCGCGACGCGCCAGGGCAAGGCCGTGCAGGCGGCCTGGGTCAAGCTGGGCGTGCCGCAATGCGGCTATTGCCAGGCCGGGCAGATCATGAGCGCGACGGCCCTGCTGCAGCGCAAGCCCAGGCCCAGCGACGCCGAGATCGACGCGGCGATGAGCGGCAACCTGTGCCGCTGCGGCACCTACACGCGCATCCGCAGCGCGATCAAGAGCGCCGCCGGCCTGCCGGGAGATGCAGCATGAACACGCCGCACGAAGCCCTTCACGCCCTGTCTTCCGGCATCCGCCGCCGCAGCCTGCTGGGTGGCGCCGCCTCGCTGTCCGGCCTGGTGCTGGGCATCGGCCTGCCCGGCGCGGCGCGCGGCGCCGACGAACCGGTCAAGTACGGCGGCGACGGCATGCCCCATGGCATCCAGGAAAGCCCGCTCACCTTTGTCTCGATCGCGCCCGACGGCATCGTCAGCATCCTGGTCAACCGCTCCGAGATGGGCCAGGGCGTGCGCACCAGCCTGCCCAAGGTGCTGGCCGACGAGCTGGAGGCCGACTGGAAGCGCGTGCGCGTGGTGCAGGCGCCCGGCGACGAGGAGAAATACGGCAACCAGGACACCGACGGCTCGCGCAGCCTGCGCCACTGGTTCGAGCCGATGCGCCGCTGCGGCGCCAGCGCCCGCATGATGCTGGAGCAGGCGGCGGCCCAGCAGTGGCAGGTGCCGGTCGAGCAGGTCGAGGCGAAGAACCACCAGGTCCTGCACAAGCCGAGCGGCCGCAAGCTCGGCTATGGCGCGCTGGCCCAGGCGGCGGCGCGGCTGGAGGTGCCGGCGCGCACCAGCCTGAAGCTGAAGGACCCGAAGGACTTCCGCTATATCGGCAAGGTGGACGCCCATCTGGTCGATGCCGAGGTGATCGTGACCGGCAAGTCGCATTACGGCATCGACACCCGCCTGCCGGGCCAGCTCTACGCGGTGATCGCGCGCCCGCCGGTGCTGGGCGGCAAGCTCAAGAAATTCGACGCGGCCGAGGCGCTGAAGGTGCCCGGCGTGCTGAAGGTCTTCGAGCTGGCGGGCACGCCGCCGCCCTCGGAGTTCCAACCGATCGGCGGCGTGGTCGTGGTGGCCAAGGACACCTGGGCCGCGATCAAGGCGCGCGGCCTGCTGAAGATCGAATGGGACGACGGCGAGCATGCCGGCTACGACTCCGCCGCCTACCGCCGCGAGCTGGAGGCCGCGGTGCGCAAGCCCGGCGGCAAGGCGGTGCGCAACGACGGCGACGCCTATGCCGCGCTGGGCAAGGCGGCCAAGCGCGTCGAGGCCGACTACTACGTGCCGCATCTGGCCCATGCCACCCTGGAGCCGCCGGCCGCCACCGCGCGCATCGTCGACGGGCGCTGCGAGGTCTGGGCGGCGGTGCAGTCGCCGCAGGCCGCGCGCGATCGCGTGGCCAAGCGCCTGAACCTGGACTTCGCCAAGGTGACGGTCAACGTCACCCTGCTGGGCGGCGCATTCGGCCGCAAGTCCAAGCCCGACTTTGCCGTCGAGGCCGCGCTGGTCTCGCAGGAGATGAAGGGCGCGCCGGTCAAGCTGACCTGGACCCGCGAGGACGATCTGCAGCACGACTATTACCACGCCGTCTGTGCCCAGCATCTGGAGGCCGCCCTGGACGGCAGCGGCAAGGTCGGCGCCTGGCTGCACCGTTCGGCCGAGCCGACCATCCTGTCGATCTTCGCGCCCGACCCCAAGCAGCTGGCGGCCTTCGAGCTGGGCATGGGCCTGATCAACCTGCCCTTCGACGTCCCCAATGTGCGTTTCGAGAACCCGGCCACCACGGCCCATGCGCGCATCGGCTGGTTGCGTTCGGTCAACAACATCCAGCATGCCTTCGCGACCCAATGCTTCGTCGCCGAACTGGCCCAGGCCGCGGGCAGGGACCACCGCGACTTCCTGCTGGAGCTGATCGGCCCGGCACGCCAGATCGCACCGCCCAAGCTCAGCGACAGCTGGAACTATGGCGAATCGCCCGAACGCTACCCGGTCGATACCGGGCGGCTGCGCCGCGTGATCGAGGTGGCGACGCGCGAGGCTCGTTGGGGCCGCAAGCTGCCGGCGGGGCAGGGCCTGGGCCTGGCCGCGCATTACAGCTTCGTCACCTATATGGCCGTGGTGGCCCAGGTGGCGGTCAACGCCAAGGGCGAGCTGAGCGTCCCGCGCATCGACGTGGCGGTGGACTGCGGCCCGGTGATCAACCCGGACCGCGTGCGCTCCCAGGTGGAGGGCGCCTGCGTGATGGGCCTGAGCCAGGCCCTGTTCAGCGAGATCACCTTCAAGAACGGCCGGGTCGAGCAGAGCAATTACCACGACTTCGAGATCGCGCGCCTCAACGCGGCGCCGAAGAAGATCGTCGTGCACCTGATGCCCGCCAGCGGCTACGACATGCCGCTGGGCGGCGTCGGCGAACCGGCGGTGGGCCCGATCGCGCCGGCGCTGATGAACGCCGTCCACGCGGCCACCGGCAAGCGCATCCGCCAGCTGCCGCTGCGCGATCAGCTGGCGGCGAAAGCTTGAACAGCCCCTACGCGCTTCGCGCCCCCCGAGGGGGCACGCCCGCAGGACCGGCAAAGCCGGATCCGCGGGCGTCGCCGGGTTGGGCTTGTCCAATGCGCCGGGGGCGCCGCGAAGCGGCTTGTAGAACCAGAGACTCGGCTCAGCCGGCCGCGAAGCGGGCGATGGAGAAGGCGTCGATCGGCGTCGAGGTCCGGCCCGTCGCCAGCAGCTCGGCCATCACCTCGCCGACGCCGGGGCTGATCGCGAAACCCTCGCCGTTGAAGCCGAAGGCGTAGTGCAGGCCCGGCACGCGGGCGCTGGGGCCCAGCACCGGCGCCCAGTCGGCCGTGTAGCCCTCGATGCCGCTCCAGACACGCAGCAGCTGCACGTTCGCGAAGGCCGGCACGAAGCGGCGCAGCTCGCGCAGCTGGCGCAGCTGGTTCTCGGGCGTCGAATAGGCGCGGATCTGCTCGGCATCGGCCGGGCCCTTGAGCCCGCCGCCGAACACGATGTTGCCGCGCGCGATCTGGCGGAAGTACAGGCCCTCGGTCTCGATCGGCGAGGACAGGCCAATGGAGGGGCCGATCGCATAGGGCAGCGGCTCGGTCACGCCCATCTGCGGCCCGCGCGCGTCCAGGGGCACCGGCTCGCCGAAGGCCGCGGCGAAGCGGCCCGACCAGGCGCCGCTGGTCACCAGCAGCTGGGCCGCGCGGTACTGGCGGCCGTCGCTCGTGTGGGCGATGAAGTCGGCCCCGTCGCGCTCGATATGGGCCACCTCGCTGTGCTCGTGCACCGCCGCCCCGGCACGCTGCGCGGCGCGCCCGAAGGCCGGCCCGGCCAGACGCGGGTTGGCATGGCCGTCCACCGGCGACAGCGAGCCCGCCACCACCTCGGGGCTGAAGATGCCCCAGCGCCGGCGCAGGCCCTCGGCGCTGAACAGCTGAAGCTCCAGCCCCAGCGGCTTGGCGTCCTTCGCATGCTGCTCGATCGCCGCGGCCTGCTTCTCGGTATAGCAGACGCGCAGATGGCCGTAGGGCAGGAACTCCAGGTCCTCGCCCAGCAGCTCCCTGATGCGCCCCCAGACCGCGCGGGCGCGATTCGCGAGCGGCATCTGCGCGAGGTCGCGGCCCTGGCGGCGCACATTGCCGAAATTGGTGCCGCTGGCCTGGCGGCCGATCAGCTCCCGCTCCAGCAGGGTGACGCTCAGGCCATGCTGGCGGCGCAGGAAGAAGGCGGTGGTGGTGCCCATCAGGCCGCCACCGATGATCAGCACATCGCTGCGTTGCACGTTCTTGCTGCCGTCGCTCATGCCTGCACCTCGCGCGCATTCATCAGCAAGGGCTTCACCGGCGCCTGACCGCGGATGCGGCCGACGCGCTCGACCGGGATATGGGCCTCGGCCGCGATCAGCTCGGCCGCGGCATGGCCGCAAAAGCGGCCCTGGCAGCGACCCATGCCGACACGGCTGAAGGCCTTGGCGCGGTTCACTTCCTGGCTGCCGAGCTCGCGCACGCAATGCCGCAGCTCGCCGGCGCTGACGCCCTCGCAGCGGCACACCACCGCCTCGTCCGGCAGCGCGGCGGCCTGGGTATGCGGCCAGGGAAAAGCCAGGGCCAGGCCCTGGCGGAAGCGGTCCATGGTCCGCAGGGTGTCGCGCAGCGCGGCCTGCTCGGCAACGTAGCGCTGGCGGCCGGTCTCATGCTGCAGATCGCTCAGGGCGGCCAGCGCGGCCAGCCGGCCGGCGGCCTCGGCCCCGTCCGCGCCGAGGATGCGCGCGCCATCGCCGGCCAGGTAGACGCCCGGCGTGCTGCTGCGGCCGTCCTGGTCGATGCGCGGCAGCCATTGCCGACTCAGCGGCTCGAAGGCGAACTCGCAGCGCGCCAGGTCGGCCAGCTGCGACTCCGCGCGCAAATGCCAGCCCAGGCCCACCGCATCGCAGGCGAAGCGCTGCTCATGGCCCTGGGCGTCGCGCACGCGCACGCCGGCCACGCCGCTCTCTGCCTGGCCCTCGATCTGCAGCGGCGTCACGCCGTTCAGCAAGGTCACGCCCGCGCGCTTCAGCTGCGATTTGAGCCGCAGGCCCGTCCACAGCAGGCGTGGCCGGCTCAGCAGCCCGCGCAGGGCCTGCAGCGAGGGCACGGCGGCCGAAGTGTCCAGCACCG
Organism: Roseateles sp. GW821-FHT09B06; assembly: GCF_059418245.1. Classification (NCBI taxonomy): domain Bacteria; kingdom Pseudomonadati; phylum Pseudomonadota; class Betaproteobacteria; order Burkholderiales; family Sphaerotilaceae; genus Roseateles; species Roseateles sp. GW821-FHT09B06. Next base: position 21,381 of record NZ_JBWKPM010000026.1, read on the forward strand.
CGGCCACCCGGGCGCCGGCCTTCACATATTGCGCGGCCACCAGGTAGAGCAGGGGGCCGCTGCCGAGGAAGACCACATGCGCGCCGATGCTGCAGGCCTGGGCCTTCAGCGCGATCTGCGCGGCGCCCAGGCTGTAGCAGCCGGCATAGTGCCAGCCCGGCACCGGCATCAGCCGGTCGGTGGCGCCGGAGCAGACGATCAGCGCGTCAAAGGCGATCTCGGCGGTCTCCGCGCTGGCCGGCCGCACCGTGTGGAGTCGACCGGCCGTGAGGTTCCAGGCCAGCGTGTCGGGCCGGTAGTCGATCTTGTCGTCGCGCAGCAGCGCGTCGAAGCTGTCGTGCAGGGCCTGCGCCTTGGCGGCCTCGCTGCCGTACAGGGTCGCGTAGTCGCGCTTGAAGCCCTGCGGCTGGCGGCGGTAGATCTGGCCGCCGCTGCGACTGCCCTCGTCGACGACGATGGGTCGCAGGCCGGCCTGCACCAGGGCCTCGGCCGCCCGCACGCCAGCCGGACCGCTGCCCACCACCACCATCTTCGGTGCCGTCATGCCTCGCGCTCCTGCACGATCTTCAGGTCCGGCGTGGCCGGCCAGTAGTGCGCCGGCGGCGCCGTGCACACGGCCATGCCCTCGGCCACCGGCGTCGAGCAGGCGCGCAGGCGGCTGCCGCTTTCGTCCCAGACCCAGCAGTCCTGGCAGGCACCCATCAGGCAGAAGCCGGCGCGGGCTTCCGCCGCGCCGAACTCCGAACGGCGCAGATGGCCGCGCTGGCTCAGCAGCGCCACCAGCAGGCTGTCGCCCTGCAGCGCCTGGGCGCGCTGGCCGTCGATGCTGAGGGTCACGGCGGCGCGGCCGGTCTCGGCCAGGCGCACGAAGCGCTGCGCACCCGGCGCGGGGAAGGGTTCACTCATGGGCTTTCAGAGCGTCGGCGGGAACAGGCGCTCGATCGGGTAATGGTTCTTGATGAAGGGGGACTTGATGACGATGAAGCTGAAGTACTTCTCGATGCCGATATTGCGTTCCAGCAGCTCCTCGATGATGGCCTGGTAGTGGTTGACGCCGCGCGTCGTGAACTTCAGGAGGTAGTCGTAGCCGCCGCTGACCAGATGGCATTCGAGGATCTCGTCCACCTCGCGGATCGCGGCCTCGAAGCGCACGAAGTCCTCGCGATGGTGGTCGGTCAAGGTCACCTCGGTGAACACGGTCAATGTGTCGCCCAGCTTCTCGAGCCGCAGCTGCGCGCCGTAGCCGGCGATATAGCCGGCCTGTTCGAGCCGCTTGACCCGGATCAGGCAGGGGCTGGGCGACAGGCCCACCGCGTCGGCCAGGTCGACATTGGTGATGCGGCCGTTCTTCTGCAGCTGGCTCAGGATGCGCAGGTCGAGGCGGTCTAGCTTGAGTGGGCCCACGGTGTACTCGTTACATAGTCCAGGAACGGGTCGATTTTGCGTCGCCGGCGCCCGGGCGCCGTACGTCCAACTACGACCTTGTCAGGACTTCAGCGCGGCCCGCACATCGGGCGCGGCCAGCAGCTCGTCCAGGGTCTTGCGCAGGCGTTGGCCCATCTGCTCGAACTCGCCCTCGGTGAAGCACAGCGCGGGCGCAAAGCCGAGGATATGGTCGGCGAAGGAACGGAACACCAGGCCGTTGCGGTAGCCGCTCTCGAACAGCCGGTCCGACAGGCCCAGGGCCGGGTCGAAAGCGCGCTTGCTCGCCTTGTCGCTGACCAGCTCCAGCGCGCCCAGCAGGCCGCGATGCCGCGAGTCGCCGACCAGCGGATGCTCGCGCAGCGAGTCCAGCACATGGGCGAAGGCCGGCGCCACCCGCTGGCCGTTGGCCAGCAGGCCGCCTTCCTCGTACAGGCGCAGCACCTCCAGCGCCACCGCGGCGCTGACCGGATGGGCCGAATAGGTGGCGCCATGGCCGATCGCCGCGCCGGCCGGCGCGCCGTCGGCGATGCCGGCATAGACCCGCTCGGACATCAGCAGTGCGCCCATCGGCGCATAGCCGGCGGTCAGGCCCTTGGCCACCGTCATCAGATCCGGCTGCACGTCTTCGGCCTGGCAGGCGAACATCGGGCCGGTGCGGCCGAAGCCGGTGATGACCTCGTCGACGACGAAGAGGAGATCCAGCTCGCGGGCCGCCGCGCTCATGGCCTTCAGCCAGCCCTTGGGCGGTACGATCACGCCGCCGGAGCCCTGGATCGGCTCGCAGAAGAAGGCCGCGACCTTGTCGCTGCCGCCCAGCTCGGCCACCTTGGCGCGCAAGGCCGCCACCGAGGCGGCGATCTGGGCAGCGTCGTCCAGGCCGCTCCGGTAGCTGTAGGGCGAGGCGATGTAATGCTGGGTCGGCAGCGGCATGTCGAAACCGCGATGGAAGGCCGGCAGCGCCGTCAGGCCCGAGCCGGTCGACGAGGAGCCGTGATAGCCGCGCTCCAGCGCGATGAACTGCTTCTTCTGCGGCCGGCCGGTGTTGTTGTAGTACTGCGTGATCAGCCGGATCGCCGCATCGATGGCGTCCGAGCCGCCCAAGGTCAGGTAGACCCGGGTCAGCGAGGCCGGGCTGATCTCGACCAGCTTGTCCGCCAGCAGGATGGCCGGCTCGCTGCCGAAGTGAAAGTAGCCGGTGGCGTACGCAAGCTTGCGCATCTGCGCGGCCGCGGCCTGCACCACGCTCTCGTGGCCGTAGCCGATGTTGACGCACCACAGGCCGGCGAAGGCGTCGAGCAGTTCGTGCCCGCTGGCATCGGTCAGCCAGGCGCCCCGGCCCGACTCCAGCACCGTGACGCCGCGCTGCTCATGCTTGCGCCAGGGGGCGACCGGATGGATCAGGTGCGCGCGGTCGAGGGTGATCAGCGCGTCGAGATTGCTAGCGAGTGCGTTGGACTGCATGGGGCGCTCTTCCATTCATTGATCGTCATCTTGAAGAGGCTCCAGCTTAGGGGGGGGCGCGCAGCGGGTGGTGCTGCAATGGGGGCCGTGGCTTGGCTCCACGCGCTGTTCTTTGGGTGGGGACGGCAGAAGATTCTGCGGCCCCGGGATGGGGCGGGCCTGCATGAGGCACCGAGGTTTGGGAAGAGTTTGATGCCCGTAGCGATGATCTGCTCCATCGCTACACACTTCAACTCGGCCTTCCGCCGAGCCGGCATGGAGGGTAGTCGGTGCTCCGTCAATCGGGGCTCAATACCCCAATCCCCGATCCACCACCCCCACCATCGCCTCTCCCGCCTCAAACCTCCTGACGTTCTCCAATGCCACCCGCGCCGCCGTCTCCGGCTGCGTCATGCTGGCGATGTGCGGCGTCAGCCAGACCTGCGGGTGCTGCCAGAAGGCGTGAGTCGCCGGCAGCGGCTCGGGATCGGTGACATCGAGCACCGCATGTGAGAGCCGGCCGCTGCCCAGCGCCGCCAGCAGGTCGGCCTCGACCAGTTGCGGGCCGCGGCCCACATGCACGAGCCCGGCGCCGGCGGACAGTTGGGCGAACAGCCCGGCGTTCAGAAAGCCGCGCGTCGCGTCGGTCAGCGGCAGCAGGCAGACCAGCAGTTCGCTGCGGGCCAGGAAGGCCGGCAGTTCGTCGGCGCCGGCAAAGCACTGCACGCCCTCGATCGCGTGGCGTGAACGGCTCCAGCCGGCGCAGTCGAAACCGAAACCATGGCGCAGCTGGCCCAGCACGGCCCGGCCCAGCGAGCCCAGGCCCAGCACGCCGATGCGGCGCTTGGCCGCGGGCTGCACCTGGATCGGACGCCAGCTCGCCGCACGCTGCTGGCGCTGGTAGGCCGGCATGTCGCGGTGCAGGCTCAGCACGGCCCAGCTTACATACTCGACCATGCCCTTGATGATGCCGGGCTCGACCATGCGCACCACGGGCAGGTCGGCGGGCAGTTCATCGAACCTGAACTGGTCGACGCCGGCACCCGAGGAGAACAGCACCTGCAGGTTCGGAAACAGGCCGCGGATGTCGGCGGGCGGCTCCCAGGCGGCCAGATAGCGCACCGCGGCCGGATCGTCGCCGATGTCGGGCCAGATCCGGAAGTCCAGCTGGGGTGCCTCGCGCGCGAAGATCTCGGCCCAGACCCGGCCGCGCACCGGATCGGCCTTGTAGACGAAGCGCATCAGCCCAGCGCCTGGGTCACGAGCGCGTAGCCGCGCGCATCGGCGCTGCGGGCCGGCGGCGTACCGCGCACCATCTCGGTGGGCGCGTCGACGCGCTGCAGGCCCAGGGTCTCCAGCCATTCGGTCAGCCCGGCATCGAAGTCCACGTCGATGCGCACGAACTTGCCGGCGCTCAGGCCGGCCAGATGGGCGATCAGGGCCTTGGCGCCCTCGGTGTCCGGCGCCACCACCGGACCGATGATCAGGCCGCGGCCGAAGCGCCGCAGCATCGCGAAGCCCTTGGCCTCGCCCTCATGGTCCAGCACCACGGTGTCGGCATGGGCCAGCAGCTCGGTGATCAGCGGCTCGCGCGGCATGCCGCGGCCTTGCGCATCGAGCCGGATCAGGCTGAAGGCATCGTTGTGGTCGGCCGGGCGCAGGCGCCAGCCCTCGCCCAGCGCCACCAGCGGGGCGGGCAGGGCGGTGCCCTGGTGCTGGCGCACCTCGCCCGTGCGCACGAAGCCCAGGCGCTCGTAGAGTCCGCGGCCCTCGGGCGTGGCATGCAGCAGCACGTTCAGGCCCTCCAGCCGCTGCAGCAGGGCCTGCATCAGGTGCAGGCCGATGCGACGCCCCTGGCAGCGCGGGTCGACGATTACCAGGCCCAGCGTGGCATGCGCCGGGCCCCAGCGCCAGTAGAGGGCGGTGCCGACCAGTTCGCCGTCCCGCTCGGCCACGATGCCGCCGCCCAGGGTGAAGGCGGCCTGCCAGTCGGCCAGCCGGTGCGGCCAGTGCACGGCCAGCGACAGGGCATGGGCGGCCTCCAGATCGGCCGCTCCCATGTCCCGCAGGGCCACGCCGTCGGGCAGCGGCGCCCTTGTTGCCGCTGCTGCTGCTGTTGCCGCGCTTGATGGGTGGCTCACGAAGATCTCCTGAACGCGAAGCTTTGTTGCGCCCAATGGTTGCCGGCTTGCCGGGGCGGCGCTAGGACATTCTTGCTGTTTTTACGCATACCGCATCTTCGGCTGCGCGGCCCCCGCGACTCGCAATTTGCTGCCTCTCGCCGCCCCGCAACGCCAGCATATTCCGCACCAGTCTCCCTAGGATTCCGGGGTCGAAACGACGACGCCCAACCACAGGTCAGACCGTGCAACTCTTCGATCCCCAAAGCATCGCCGTGCCCAGCGGCCACTACATCGATGGCCGGCTGCTGCCCGGCCGCCCCGACCATCGGCTGGAGGTGCTGCGTCCCTCGGACGGGTGCGCCTATGCGGCGCTGCCGGTCGCCGACGCCGAGCTGGTGGACCGCGCGGCGCAGAGCGCCTGGTCCGCCTGGCGCGGCGGCGACTGGGCCCGCCGCGCGCCGCGCGAGCGCGCCCGGGTGCTGAGGCGCTGGGCCGACCTGGTGGAGGCCGACGGCGCCGTGCTCGGGCCGCTGGAGGCGGTGGGTTCGACCCGGCCGCTGAAGGACGTGCTGGCCTGGGACATCCCATTCACGGCCGAGGGCCTGCGCTTCTTCGCCGAATACGCCGACAAGCTGGGCGGCGAGGTGGCGGCCACGCGCGCCGACCACCTCGGCATGACGGTCAGCGAGCCCTATGGCGTGGTCGGTGCGATCACGCCCTGGAACTTCCCGCTGGTGATGGTGTCCTGGAAAGTGGGCGCGGCGCTGGCCGCCGGCAATGCCGTGCTGCTCAAGCCCTCGGAGCTGACGCCTTTCTCGGCGCTGCGCCTGGCCGAACTGGCCACGCAGGCCGGCGTGCCGGATGGGATCTTCAATATCGTGCAGGGCGACGGGCGCGAGACCGGCGACGCACTGAGCCGGCACCCGCGCATCGCCAAGATGACCTTCACCGGCTCCACCCGCACCGGCGCGGCCATCATGGCGGCCTGCGCCCAGCATGGGCCCAAGCCGGTGACCCTGGAGCTGGGCGGCAAGAGTCCGCAGCTGGTGTTCGACGACGTGCCCGACCTGGACCGGCTGGCCGGCCTGGTGGCCGGCGCCATCACCGGCAATGCGGGCCAGGTCTGCGTGGCGGGCTCGCGGCTGATCGTGCAGCGGGGCATCGCCGAGGCCCTGCTGGAGAAGCTGGCCCTGCGCTTTGCCGCCACGCGGCCCGGCGCCACCTGGGATGCCGGCGCCGGCCTGCCGCCGATCATCTCGCGCGCCCAGGCCGCGCGCATCGACGACATCGTGCGGCGCTCCGTGGCGGCCGGCGCCGAGCGCCTGTGCGGCGGGCTGCGGCAGGACATCTGCGCCGACGGCGCCTACTACCTGCCGACCCTGCTGCACCGGGTGGACGGCGCCAACCCGGCGGTGGAGGAGGAGATCTTCGGTCCGGTGCTGACGGTGCAGACCTTCGACACCGAGGAGGAGGGCCTGGCCCTGGCCGCCCATGCGCATTACGGGCTGGCGGCCGGCGTGCACACGGCCGACCTGGGCCGGGCCCTGCGCATGATGCGCGGCATCTCCGCCGGCACGGTCTGGATCAACCGTTACGGGCGCACGGCCGACTTCGTGATCCCCACCGGCGGCTTCGGACAGTCGGGCATCGGCAAGGATCTGGGCCGGCAGGCGGTCGAGGCCAATCTGCGCCTCAAAAGCGTGCTGATCGACTTCGCGCCGCCGCAATGAAGTGCACCGGCGCCCAAGCCCGGAGCACGCCGCAGGCTATGCCGTGCGGGCCGCCCCAAACCACAGTTTCATGCGCCTGCGCGTGGCAAATCCCGGCATATCACTCCGGCTCACATGCTTCAATGAAATCCTGATGACAGCAGCCTGAGCGAGATTTTCTTCTTCCTCTTCATCACCTCACCCGACCACAGGACACCTCCATGGCCTTCCGTCCCAAATACATCTCCTTCGACTGCTACGGCACGCTGACCCGCTTCCGCATGGGCGAGATGACCCGCGACATCTTTGCCGACCGCATCAAGCCCGAGCAGATGGAGCGCTTCATCGCCGACTTCAGCGCCTACCGCTTCGACGAGGTGCTGGGCGCCTGGCAGCCCTACGAGGTGGTGCTGAAGAACGCGGTGCGGCGCCTGTGCAAGAAATGGGGCATCCAGTACTTCGACCACGAGGCCCAGCAGTACTACGACGCCGTGCCCACCTGGGGCCCGCATGACGACGTGCCGGCCGGCCTGGCCCGGATCGCCAAGGAGATCCCGCTGGTGATCCTGTCCAATGCCTCGGACGACCAGATCCAGAAGAACGTGACCCTGCTGGGCGCGCCCTTCCACCGCGTCTACACCGCCCAGCAGGCCCAGGCCTACAAGCCGCGCCTGCAGGCCTTCGAATACATGCTGGACTCGCTGGGCGCCAAGCCGGAGGAGATGCTGCATGTCTCGTCCAGCCTGCGCTACGACCTGATGTCGGCCGACGACCTGGGCATCCGCAACAAGGTATTCGTGAACCGCGGCCATGGCCCCGGAAATCCGGCCTACAACTATGTGGAGATCGCCGACATCGGCGGCCTGGCCGGCGTCGTCGGCCTCTGATTCGCGTTTTCCGTCCTCGCCTGCCGCAGCCAGCGCCCACCATGAAGCTCGACTCCTACTGGACCGATTCGGCCCCCGCCTTCCAGCCACAGCCCCGCGAGCTGCCAGGCACGGCCGATGTGCTGATCGTCGGTGCCGGCTTCACCGGCCTGTCGGCCGCCCAGGCGCTGGCGCGGCGCGGCGCCTCGGTGGTGGTGCTGGAGGCCTGCGACCGTATTGCCAAGGAAGCCTCGGGCCGCAACGGCGGCCATGTCAACAACGGCCTGGCGGTGGACTATGCCGCCGCCGCCGAGCAGCATGGCGTCGAGAAGGCGCGCGCCTGGTACCACGAGTTCGATGCCGCGGTGGACACGGTCGAGCGCCTGGTGCGCGAGGAGGGCATCGCCTGCGACTTCCAGCGCAACGGCAAGCTCAAGCTGGCCACCAAGCCCGCCCATTACGAGGCGCTGGCGCGCAGCTGCGAGCGCATGGCCCGCGAGGTGGATGCCGACGTGGAGCTGGTCTCGCCGCAGCGCGTGCGCCACGAGGTGGCCAGCGACTGCTATGTCGGCGGCCTGCTGCAGAAGAAGAGCGCCCAGATGCATATGGGCCGCTTCGCCGCTGGCCTGGGCCAGGCGGCCGAGCGCGCCGGCGCGGCCATCCACCTGAACACGCCGGCGCTGCGCCTGCAGCGCCAGGGCCGCACCCACGAGCACCTGGTGGACACGCCGCGCGGCAGCGTGCGCGCCAAGCAGGTGCTGCTGGCCACCGGCGCCTCGCTGCATGGTGGCTACGGCTCCTTCGGCTGGCTGCGCCGCCGCATCGTCGGCGTGGGCAGCTTCATCATCGTCACCGCCCCCTTGGGCGCCGAGCGCGCCCGGGCCCTGCTGGAAGGGCGGCGAACCTATGTGACGGTGGCCAATATCCACCATTATTTCCGCCTGACGGCCGACCACCGCCTGGTGTTCGGCGGCCGGGCGCGCTTCGCGGTCTCCAACCCGACCTCGGACCAGAAGAGCGGCGCCATCCTGCGCCGTGGCCTGACGCAGATATTCCCGCAGCTGGCCGACATCGGCATCGACTACTGCTGGGGCGGCCTGGTCGACATGACGCAGGACCGCCTGCCCCATGCCGGCGAGCGCGACGGTCTCTTCTACTCGATGGGCTACAGCGGCCATGGCACGCAGATGTCGGTCCACATGGGCCAGCGCATGGCCGCTACGCTGGCCGGCGAGCGCGAGGCCAACCCTTGGCGCGACCGCGCCTGGCCTGCCATCCCCGGCCATCTGGGCCCGCCCTGGTTCCTGCCGGCGGTCGGCCTGTACTACCAGCTCAAGGACAAGCTTTCCTGAGCCCCCGCATCTCCCTTGTCCCTTCCTCACCCCGCACATCCCATCACCGGAGCCAATCATGAGCGATAGCAAGAAGCTGCAAAGCCTCGTCGGTCCCCAGGAAAGTACACGCATGATGGAGGCGATCAAGCGCGGCGCGACGCGCCGCGACATCCTCACCATGCTGATGGCCGGTGGCATGCAGATGGGCCTGGCCGGCGGCCTGGCGGGCACGGCCCTGTCGGCCTATGCCCAGACGCCGCGCCGCGGCGGGCGCATCCGCGTGGCCGGCGCCACCGCGGCGATCACCGACACGCTGGACCCCGCCAAGATGTCCAACCAGACGGACTATTCGCGCGGCACCATGCTCTACAACGGCCTGACCACGCTGGACGGCAGCCTGACGCCGCAGCCGGCGCTGGCCGAGGAATTCACGACCAAGGACGCCAAGACCTGGATCTTCAAGCTGCGCAAGGGCGTGGTCTTCCATGACGGCAAGGCGCTGACGCCGGCCGACGTCGTGTTCTCGATCAGCCGCCACAAGGATGCAGCCACTGCCTCCAAGGCCAAGGCCCTGGCCGACCAGATCGACACGGTCAAGGCCACCGGTGCCAACGAGGTGACGATCACGCTGAGCGCGCCGAACGCCGACCTGCCGGTGATCCTGGGCACCTTCCACTTCATGATCGTCAAGGACGGCACGACCGACTTCTCGACCGGCATCGGCACCGGACCCTACAAGCTGAAGGAATTCAAGCCCGGCGTGCGCTCGATCGCGGTGCGCAACGAGGCTTACTGGAAACCCGGCAGGCCCTATCTGGACGAGATCGAATTCGTCGGCATCGGCGACGAGGGCGCGCGCGTCAATGCGCTGCTGTCGGGCGATCTGGATCTGGTCGGTGCCGTCAACCCGCGCTCGGTGGACCGCGTCAAGAGCACGCCCGGCTACACCGTCTTCAGCACCCAGGCCGGCCAGTATTCCGACCTGGTGATGCGCCGCGACATGGGCCCGGGCGCCAACCCCGACTTCGTGCTGGGGATGAAGCACCTGTTCGACCGCGAGCAGATGCGCAAGTCGATCGCGCTGGGCCATGCGGTGATCGCCAACGACCAGCCGATCGACCCGACCAACCGCTTCCACTTCGCCGGCCTGCCGCAGCGCCCCTACGACCCGGAGAAGGCCAAGTTCCATCTGAAGAAGGCCAATCTGGGCAGCGCGCCGATTCCGGTGGTGGTGTCGCCGGCCGCACTGTACTCGGTCGAGACGGCCCTGGTGCTGCAGCAGGCGGCGCAGCGCGCCGGCCTGAACCTGGACGTCAAGCGCATGCCGGCCGACGGCTACTGGGCCAACCACTGGCTCAACAGCCCGGTGGGCTTCGGCAACATCAATCCGCGCCCCAGCGCCGACGCCCTGCTGACCCTGCTGTTCAAGTCGGACGCGGCCTGGAACGAGTCGCGCTGGAAGAACGAGAAGTTCGACCAGCTCTTGATCGGTGCCCGCGCCGAGACCGATCTGGCCAAGCGCAAGCAGATGTATGCCGACATGCAGACCATGATCCACCATGAGGCCGGCATCGGCATTCCGCTGTTCCTGGCCAGTCTGGACGGCCACAGCACCAAGCTGAAGGGCCTGTCCCCGATCCCGCTGGGCGGGCTGATGGGCTATTCCTTCGCCGAGCATGTCTGGCTGGACGCCTGACCGCGCATAAGCTCTGACCATCATGAACCTGCTGATCCTGCGACTCATCGTCAACCGCGTGGCGCTGGCCCTGGTCTCGCTGCTGGTGGTGTCCGCGGTCGTTTTCACGATCACGGCGCTGCTGCCCGGCGATGCCGCGCAGGCCCAGCTGGGCCAGGAGGCCACGGCCGAATCGCTGGCCGCGCTGCGCGAGCAGATGGGCCTGAACGTGCCGGCCCATCTGCGCTACTGGGCCTGGCTGTCGGGCATGGCCACCGGCAATCCCGGCCAGTCCATCGTCACCCATCTGCCGGTGGCCGACATGATCTCCAGCCGCCTGCCGAACTCGGTGAAGCTGGCGGCGATCACCGCGGCGATCGCCGTGCCGCTGGCGCTGGCGCTGGGTATCGCCTCGGCGATGTGGCGCGGCTCCTGGTTCGACCGCCTGGCCAGCTCGGGCGCGGTGGCGGTGGTCTCCGTGCCGGAGTTCCTGGTCGCGACCCTGGCGGTGCTGATCTTCGCGGTGGAGCTGCGCTGGCTGCCGGCCTTGTCGTATAGCAGCAGCGTCGATTCGATCGGCCAGATGCTGCGCGCCTTCGCGATGCCGGTGCTGAGCCTGTGCTGCGTGACGATGGCGCAGATGATGCGGATGACGCGCGCGGCCGTGGTCGACCAGCTGCGCGCGCCCTATATCGAGATGGTGCGGCTGAAGGGCGCCTCGCCGACGCGCATGGTGCTGGCCCATGCGCTGCCGAACGCGATCGGACCGATCGCCAACGCGGTGGCGCTGTCGATGTCCTATCTGCTGGGCGGCGTCATCATCGTCGAGACCATCTTCAACTACCCCGGCATCGCCAGCCTGATGGTGGACGGCGTCAGCCAGCGCGACATGCCCCTGGTGCAGACCTGCGCAATGCTGTTCTGCGCCGTCTATCTGATGCTCGTGACCCTGGCCGACATGTGCAGCATCGTCGCCAACCCCCGCCTGCGCCATCGCTGAAAAGGCCTCACCTCCATGTCCACCCTGACACCCGCTTCGGCCGAGCCCGCCGCACCGCGCGCGCGGCGGCGCCTCGTGCCTTCGATGAGCTGGCCCGGCCTGCTGGGCCTGTCCGTGCTGCTGGCCTGGCTGCTTGCTGCGCTGATCGGTCCCAGTCTGCTGGGCCAGGGCGGCGCCGACATGGGCGCTGGCGATGTGTTCGCCGGCGTCAGCGCCCAGCACTGGCTGGGCACCGACTACCTGGGCCGTGACATGCTGGCCCGCGTGATCGAGGGTGCCCGCTACACGGTGGGCGTGGCCCTGATCGCGACCCTCTCGGCGAGCGGCACCGGCACCGTGCTGGCCCTGCTGGCGGCGTCCAGCGCACCCTGGCTGGATGGCGCTTTAAGCCGCGGCATCGATACCCTGACCTCGATCCCCTCGAAGATGCTGGCCCTGATCATGGTGGCGGCCTTCGGCTCCTCGCTGACGATGCTGATCGTGACCGCGGCCGTGATCTATGTGCCCGGCGCCTACCGCATCGCGCGCTCGCTGGCCGTCAACATCAACGCGATGGACTATGTGGTGGTGGCCCGCACGCGAGGCGAGGGCAAGCTCTACATCATGCTGCAGGAGATCCTGCCGAACATCGTCAACCCGATGCTGGCCGACCTGGGCCTGCGCTTCGTCTACGTCGTGCTGCTCCTGGCCTCGCTGAGCTTCCTGGGTCTGGGCGTGCAGCCGCCGGCGGCCGACTGGGGCTCGCTGGTGCGCGAGAACATCGGCGCGCTGCCCACCGGCGGCGCCGCCATCATCGCGCCGGCGCTGGCCATCGCCAGCCTGACCATCGCGGTGAATCTGCTGATCGACAATCTGCCGGGCCGTGCGGCTCGCGAAGGCGGGGTGCACTGATGGGCGCGCCGGTCACCGTGCGCGGCCTGCGCATCGTCGTCGACAAGGAGAATGGTGGCGGCGAACACGCCATCGTCGACCAGCTGAATTTCTCGATCGCCCCCGGCGAGGTGCTGGCCCTGATCGGCGAGTCCGGCTCGGGCAAGACCACGACGGCGCTGGCCCTGATGGGCTATGCCCGCCATGGCTGCCGCATCGCCGGCGGCAGCATCACGATCGGTGCCACCGATGTGCTGGCGCTGGGCGAGGCGCAGCAGCGCGCGCTGCGCGGCCGCACGGTGGCCTATATCGCGCAGAGCGCGGCGGCCTCGTTCAATCCCTCGCGGACCATCATGGACCAGGTGGTCGAGCCGGCGCTGATCCACCGGCTGATGCCGCGCGCCGCGGCAGAGGCCAAGGCGGTCGAGCTGTTCCGCGAGCTGGCCCTGCCGAATCCCGACAGCATCGGCTCGCGCTACCCACACCAGGTCTCCGGCGGCCAGCTGCAGCGCCTGATGGCGGCAATGGCCCTGATCAGCGACCCGGATCTGGTGATCCTGGACGAGCCGACCACGGCGCTGGACGTGACGACGCAGATCGAGGTGCTGCGCGCGTTCCGCCGCGTCGTGCGCGAGCGTCGCGCCACCGCCGTCTATGTCAGCCACGACCTGGCCGTCGTCGCGCAGATGGCCGACCATATCCTGGTGCTGCGCGACGGCACGATGCGCGAGATCGGCGCCACCGAACAGATCATCACGGCCCCGGTCAACGACTACACCCAATGCCTGCTGGCCGCCGCGCGGCCGCGCGAGCGTGCGGGTGGCCAATGCTCGACCCAGGCCGGCGCCAGCCAGCCGCTGCTGGAGGTCAGGAATCTGTCGGCCGGCTATGGCCCGGTCGACAGGCAGGGCAAGCCGGCCATCCTGATCCTCGAGGACATCAATCTGAAGCTGTATCGCGGCCAGGCCATCGGCGTGATCGGCGAATCGGGCTCGGGCAAGACGACCCTGGCGCGCGCGATCGCCGGCCTGATCGCACCGAGCAAGGGCCAGCTGCTGTTCAACGGCAAGGCCCTGCCGCCCGCGCTGGCCGGGCGCAGCAAGGACGAGCTGCGCCAGGTGCAGATCGTGTTCCAGATGGCCGACACGGCGCTGAACCCGAGCCACACCATCGAACGCATCCTGGCCCGGCCGCTGCAGTTCTACAAGGGCCTTTCCGGCAAGGCGCTGGACAAGCGCATCGCCGAGCTGCTGGACCTGGTCAAGCTGCCGGCCGCCAGCGCCCAGCGCCGGCCGGGCGGGCTGTCGGGCGGGCAGAAGCAGCGCGTCAACCTGGCGCGCGCGCTGGCCGCCGAGCCCGACCTGATCCTCTGCGACGAGGTCACCTCGGCGCTGGACACCGTGGTCGGCGCCGCGGTGCTGGACCTGATCGCCGAGCTGCGCCGCGAGCTGGGCCTGTCCTATCTGTTCATCAGCCACGACCTGCACACGGTGCGCTCGGTCTGCGACGAGATCGTCGTGATGCAGCACGGCCGCAAGCTGACCCAGGTGGCGCGCGCCGACTACGAGCGTGGCCCGCACCATCCCTACTACGAGCTGCTGGCCCGCTCGGTGCCCGAGCTGCGCCAGGGCTGGCTGGACGAGCTGCAGCCGCAGCAGCAGTCACCGGCATTGACCTCCTGAATCGGAACGAACCCATGAGCAGCAAGACATTCAAGATCGCGGTGATCCCCGGAGACGGGATCGGCAAGGAAGTGATGCCGGAGGGCCTGCGCGCGCTGCGGGCGGCCTCCGAGCGCTTCGGCTTCAAGCTGGAGCTGACGGAGATCGAATGGGCCAGCTGCGACTACTACGCGGCCCACGGCCAAATGATGCCGGACGACTGGAAGGCCCGGCTGCAGGGCATGGACGCGATCCTGTTCGGCGCCGTGGGCTGGCCGGCCACCGTGCCCGACCATGTCTCGCTGTGGGGTTCGCTGCTGAAGTTCCGCCGCGAGTTCGACCAGTACATCAATCTGCGCCCGGTGCGCCTCTTTGACGGCGTGCCCTGCCCGCTGGCCGGGAGGAAGGCCGGCGAGATCGACTATTTCGTCGTGCGCGAGAACACCGAGGGCGAGTACACCAACCTGGGCGGCGTGATGTATGCCGGCACCGAGCGCGAGATCGTGATCCAGGAATCGGTCTACTCGCGCTTCGGCGCCGACCGGGTGCTGAAGTACGCCTTCGAGCTGGCCGACAGCCGCCAGCGCAAGCACCTGACCGTGGCCACCAAGAGCAACGGCATCGCGATCTCGATGCCCTGGTGGGACGGGCGCGCCGATGCGGTGAGCCAGGGCTATCCCGAGGTCACGGTGGACAAGCAGCATATCGACATCCTGAGCGCACGCTTCGTGCTGCAGCCGGGGCGCTTCGACGTGGTCGTCGCCTCCAACCTGTTCGGCGACATCCTCTCGGACCTGGGCCCGGCCACCACCGGCACGATCGGGCTGGCCCCCTCGGCCAACCTGAACCCGGAGCGCAAGTTCCCCTCGCTGTTCGAGCCGGTGCATGGTTCGGCGCCGGACATCTACGGGCAGAACATCGCCAACCCGGTGGCGATGATCTGGTCGGCGGCGCTGATGCTGGACTTCCTGGGCGAACGGGCCGCGCATGACGCGATCCTGAAGGCCGTCGAGACCGTGCTGGTCGAGGGGCCGCGCACGCGGGACCTGGGTGGCCAGGCGTCCACCACCGAGATGGGCGAGGCGCTGGCCAAGCTGATCGGCCGGGCCTGAGGAGCGCATATGAGCCTGAACGAGAGCCTGGCCCTCAGCCGCCCCGAGCTGCAGCGCACGCAGAACTTCATCAATGCCGAATGGCTGGCCGCGCTGGACGGCCGGCACCTGCCGGTCAGCGATCCGGCCACCGGCGCGGTCTTCACCGAGGTGAGCGACAGCGGCGGCGCCGATGCGCGGGCCGCGGTCGATGCTGCCCATGCCGCCTTCGCGGCCTGGCGCGCGACGCCGGCCAGGCAGCGTGCCCAGTTGCTGAAACGCTGGCATGCGCTGATCATCGAGCACCAGCAGGACCTGGGCCGGCTGATCTCGCGCGAGCAGGGCAAGCCGCTGGCCGAGGGCCTGGGGGAGGTGCTGTATGCGGCCAGCTATGTCGAGTGGTTCGCCGAGGAGGCGACGCGCATCTGTGGCGACATCATCGCGCCGCCGGTGGCGGGCCGGCGCATGCTGGTGCTGAAGGAGTCGGTCGGCGTGGTTGCCGCGATCACGCCCTGGAACTTCCCGGCCGCGATGATCGCGCGCAAGATCGCACCGGCGCTGGCGGCCGGCTGCACGGTCGTCGCCAAGCCGGCCGAGGACACGCCGCTGACGGCCCTGGCCCTGGTCAGGCTGGCCGAGGAGGCTGGCTTCCCGGCCGGCGTGCTCAATATCGTCAGCGCCTCGCGCGAGCGCACGCCCGAGGTGGTTGATGTCTGGCTGGCCGACCCGCGGGTGCGCAAGATCACCTTCACCGGCTCGACGCCGGTGGGCAAGCATCTGGCGCGCGCATCGGCCGCCACGCTGAAGAAGCTGTCGCTGGAGCTGGGCGGCAACGCGCCCTTCATCGTCTTCGAGGACGCGGACCTGGACGCGGCGGTCGAGGGCCTGATGGTGGCCAAGTTCCGCAACGGCGGCCAGACCTGTGTCTGCCCGAACCGGGTGTTCGTACATGGCGCGGTGCATGACGCCTTCGTCGACAAGCTGGCGGCACGGGTCGGCGCCCTGAGGGTGGGGCCGGCCAGCGATCCGGCCAGCCGCATCGGGCCGATGATCAATGCCCGGGCGGTGGCGAAGATCGCCCATCATGTCGAGGACGCGGTCGCGCGCGGCGCCCGGGTCGTCGTCGGCGGGCAGCGGCTGCCGCTAGGGCCCAACTACTATGCGCCGACCGTGCTGGTCGACGCCGATGCCACGATGGCCTGTGCCTGCGAGGAGACCTTCGGCCCAGTGGTGCCCGTCACCCGCTTCGAGAGCGAGGCCGAGGTCGTCGCGGCGGCCAATGACACCCCGTTCGGCCTGGCCGCCTACTTCTATTCACGCGATGTCGCGCGCATCTGGCGCGTGGCCGACGCACTGGAAAGCGGCATCGTCGGCATCAACGAGGGGGCGCTGGCCGCCGAGGCCGCCCCCTTCGGCGGGGTCAAGGAGTCGGGCTACGGGCGCGAGGGCTCGCGTCATGGCCTGGATGACTATATGCACATGAAGTACCTGTGCCAGGGGCAGCTCTGAAGGCCGGCCCCGAGCCGGGATCCGGTCGACCATGAAAGAAGCCCGCAACAGCGGGCTTCCTTGCTTGCGGGGGGCCGACCTCAGGCGGCGCTGCGCTCGACCTCCTGCAGGCCTTCGTCCAGCGGCGTGATGTTCTGCGCCAGCTGACCCTTGGGGCCTTGCACCAGATCGAAGCTCACCTTGCCGCCCTGACGCAGGGTACGGAACCCCTCCATCTGGATGGCGGAGAAATGTGCGAACACATCATCCCCGCCCATTTCTGGTTCAATAAAGCCAAAACCCTTGGCATCGTTGAACCATTTCACTGTCCCTACAGCCATAGCCGTCTCCATCCCGGTGTATTTACTCCGGCGCGGATTCTCAAAGCCCTGTCAGAAGCCTGTCAATTCGGTACCTCCCCGGGGGTAGTACTACGGGTATGCAATGTGGCAGGCTGTACACGCGGCCGTCTATGCCCTCTTGCAGCATGCGGTTGGTGCCCCATCTATAGAATCGGACCATGCCAGATTTACCCGATCAGCCACCGGTGCCACCGCCCCCAACGCCCCCCGCCCAGCCGGGGCGGGAGGACGGGGAGGGCACGACCATCCTGGAGAGGGTGCCGCAGAAAACGGAGCCGCCGCGCCTGTATCAGGTGCTGATGCTCAACGACGATTTCACGCCCATGGAATTCGTCGTCATGGTGTTACAGGAATATTTTCGTCATGACCTGGATACGGCGACCCAAATCATGCTGAAAATCCATCACGAGGGCCGCGGCGTTTGCGGTGTATTCACCAAGGATGTGGCGGCCACCAAGGTCGAATTGGTGCTGGCGGCCGCACGGCGCGCCGGTCACCCACTGCAGTGCATTATGGAGGCCGCATGATTGCGCAAGAGCTTGAAGTCAGCCTGCACATGGCGTTTGTCGAAGCGCGTCAGCAGCGCCACGAATTCATCACCGTGGAGCACCTGCTGATGGCCCTGCTGGACAACCCGTCGGCGGCCGAGGTGCTGCGGGCCTGTTCCGCGAACATCGATGATCTGCGCAAGAGCCTGGCGCAGTTCATCAAGGAAAACACGCCCACCGTGGGCGGCACCGATGAGGTGGACACCCAGCCGACGCTCGGGTTCCAGCGCGTGATCCAGCGCGCCATCATGCATGTGCAGTCCACCGGCAGCGGCAAGAAGGAAGTCACCGGCGCCAATGTGCTGGTGGCGATCTTCGGCGAGAAGGATTCGCACGCGGTCTACTACCTGCACCAGCAGGGCGTGACCCGTCTGGACGTGGTGAACTACATCGCCCATGGCATCAAGAAGAGCGAGCCGCCGGAGCCGCCCAAGGGGCAGGAAGGCGGCGGCGGCAACGAGGCCGAGCGCGAGGAGGCCGAGGGCCAGGGCGGCGGCAAGGGCTCGCCGCTGGAGCAGTTCACGCAGAACCTCAACCAACTGGCCAAGGACGGCAAGATCGATCCCTTGATCGGTCGTGAGGGCGAGGTCGAGCGCGTCGTGCAGGTGCTGTGCCGCCGGCGCAAGAACAATCCGCTGCTGGTCGGCGAGGCCGGCGTCGGCAAGACCGCGATCGCCGAGGGCCTGGCCTGGCGCATCACCGAGGGCGAGGTGCCCGACGTGCTGGCCGAAGCCGTCGTCTATTCGCTGGACATGGGCGCGCTGCTGGCGGGCACCAAGTACCGCGGCGACTTCGAGCAGCGCCTGAAGGCGGTGCTGAAGCAGCTGAAGGACCAGCCCAATGCGATCCTGTTCATCGACGAGATCCATACGCTGATCGGTGCCGGTGCGGCCTCGGGCGGCACGCTGGATGCCAGCAATCTGCTGAAGCCGGCGCTGTCCTCCGGCGCGATGAAGTGCATCGGCGCGACCACCTTCACCGAATACCGCGGCATCTTCGAGAAGGATGCCGCGCTCTCCCGGCGCTTCCAGAAGGTCGACGTGGTCGAGCCCTCGGTGGAACAAACCGTCGAGATCCTGAAGGGCCTGAAGTCGCGCTTCGAGGAGCACCACAGCGTCAAGTACGCGCTGGGCGCGCTGCAGGCGGCGGCCGAGCTGTCGGCCAAGTACATCAACGACCGCCATCTGCCGGACAAGGCGATCGACGTGATCGACGAGGCCGGTGCCGCGCAGCGCATCCTGCCCAAGAGCAAGCAGAAGAAGACCATCACGCGCAACGAGGTCGAGGACATCGTCGCCAAGATCGCGCGCATCCCGCCGGCCTCGGTGTCCAGCGACGACCGCGGCAAGCTCAAGAGCCTGGACCGCGATCTGAAGAGCGTGGTGTTCGGTCAGGATCCGGCCATCGATGCGCTGGCCGCCGCCATCAAGATGGCGCGCTCGGGCCTGGGCAAGCCGGACAAGCCGATCGGTTCCTTCCTGTTCAGCGGCCCCACCGGCGTCGGCAAGACCGAGGTCGCGAAGCAGCTGGCCTATGTCCTTGGCATCGAGCTGATCCGCTTCGACATGTCGGAGTACATGGAGCGCCACGCGGTGAGCCGCCTGATCGGCGCGCCTCCCGGCTATGTGGGCTTCGACCAGGGCGGCCTGCTGACCGAGGCTGTTACCAAGAAGCCGCATTCGGTGCTGCTGCTCGACGAGATCGAGAAGGCGCATCCGGACGTGTTCAATGTGCTGCTGCAGGTGATGGACCATGGCGCGCTGACCGACAACAACGGGCGCAAGGCCGACTTCCGCAACGTGATCATCGTGATGACCACCAATGCGGGTGCCGAGACCATGAACAAGGCCACCATCGGCTTCACCAATGCACGCCAGCAGGGCGACGAGATGGCCGACATCAAGCGCCTGTTCACGCCCGAGTTCCGCAACCGGCTGGACGCGATCGTGTCCTTCCGCGCGCTGGACGAGGAGATCATCCTGCGCGTTGTGGACAAGTTCCTGCTGCAGCTGGAAAGCCAACTGGCCGAGAAGAAGGTGGAGGTCTCCTTCACCGACACGCTGCGCAAGCACCTGGCCAAGAAGGGCTTCGATCCGCTGATGGGCGCGCGCCCGATGCAGCGCCTGATCCAGGATACGATCCGCCGCGCACTGGCCGACGAGCTGCTGTTCGGCCGGCTGGTCGATGGCGGCCGCTTGACGGTGGATGTGGACGAGGCCGGCGAGGTCCAGCTGGACATCCAGCCCGCCGGTGGCAAGAAGGACAACAAGCCCAAGGCCGAGCCGGCAACGGCAGGCTGATCGGCCCATCCCCTACGCGCTGCGCGCGCCCCCTCAAGGGGGCAAGCCCGATGGACCGGCAAAGCCGGATCCATGGGCTTCGCTGAGGAAGTGCGAAGAGACCTTCGAGGTCTCTTCGCACTTATAGGGCCGGGTCTTGCCTGAAGTAGCCGCTCAGCAAGTGGTAGAGGGCCGGCTGTTCCAGTTTCAGCTCGCCCGGCGCGACGAAGAAGGCCTCGGCGGCGACCGCGAAGAACTCCTCCAGGCTCTCGGCGCCGTAGGGGTCGATCAGCGTGGCATGGCCGGCATCGACCTGCTCGCAGAACCACTGCCATTCGGCCTCGATCACGTCCAGCCAGCGCTCGCGCTCGGCCAGGCCTCCCAGCGGCGGCACGCCGTCGGCATAGCCGTCGCCCATGTCCAGCACATGGGCGAACTCATGGATCACGACGTTGTAGACGCTGTCCAGCCCGGCGGCGGGATCCGCTCCGGCCGCGACCTGGCCCCAGGCCAGCATCAGCGGGCCGCCCTCCATCGCCTCGCCGGCCAGCTGCTCCTCGTAGCGGTGCACGATGCCGTCCTCGTCCATCACCTCGCGCTGCGCCAGCACCTCGTCGGCATGCATGACGATGCCGACAAAGCCGGCATAGGGCGACAGCCCCAGGCGCAGCACCGGCAGGCAGGCCTGGGCGGCGACCGCCAGCGCCACCTCGTCCGTGACCTCGAAGCCCGCCGCGCCATGGAATTCCTTGCCGGCCAGGAACAGCGAGCACAGGCGCCTCAGTTCGGCCAGGTCCGCCGCGCTGCGCGCGGCCAGGAAGGGGTAGCGTGCCAGGGTCAGTCGCCACAGCGGCTCGGGGATGGCATGGTCGCGCAAGGCCCGGGCCTCGCGACGCCGCCTCCAGGCGGACAGCAGGCGGCCCAGCATCAGGCCGCGGGCAGTGGCAGGCGCAGCAGTCCGCTGGTGCTGAGGCGCAGCAGGTCGCCGCGCGGCGGCGTGCTATCCAGGTCCCAGTCCGACAGCACCCAGCGGCTCAGGCCGGCGCCCAGATCGTGCACGGCCGGCCGGTGCGTGTGGCCGTGCAGCAAGACCTGGCACTGCGCGCGGCCCAGCCAGTCGCGTGCGGCATCGGCATCGACATCGGCCCACAGCTCCGGGCTCTGCTGCCGCTTGGCACGTTCGCTGGCCTCGCGCATCTGGCGGCCGATCGCGCGGCGGGCTTCCAGCGGCTGGGTCAGGAACTGCGCCTGCCAGGCCGGGTCGCGGACCTGGGCGCGAAAACGCTGGTAGGCCTGGTCATCCAGGCACAGCGCGTCGCCATGGCTCAGCAACAGGCGCTGGCCGCAGGCCTGCAGGACGAGGGGGTCGGGCAGCAAGCGCAGGCCTGCATCGCGCGCCATGGCCTCGCCGAGCAGGAAGTCGCGGTTGCCGGCCATGAAGAACAGCGGGCGGATCTCCGCGGCCTCGCGCAGCAGGGCCAGGCATGCCGCCTCGAAACCCTCTTCGAGGCGGGCATCGTCGCCGATCCAGACCTCGAAGATGTCGCCCAGCAGGAAGACGGCATCCGCAGGCGTGTCATGCAAATGCCGCCGCAGCGCCGCCAGGGTCCTGGGCGTGGACGGCGACAGATGCAGGTCGGACAGGAAGTCGATCGCGCCCCAGCTGGCCGGGGCGTTCAGAACCTCAAACGACTTCAACCGCGCGCTCGATCACGACGTCTTCCAGCGGCACGTCGTCATGGAAGCCGCTGCGGCCGGTCTTGACCTTCTCGATCGCGTCCACGATCTCGGTGCCGGCCACGACCTTGCCGAACACGGCATAGCCCCAGCCCGAGGGGCTTTCGCTCTTGAAGTTCAGGAAGCCGTTGTCGGTGGTGTTGATGAAGAACTGGGCCGAGGCGGAGTGGGGCGCATTGGTGCGCGCCATCGCCAGCGTGTAATGCTCGTTCTTCAGGCCGTTGTTGGCCTCGTTCTGGATCGTCGCCTCGGTGGGCTTTTGCTTCATGCCGGCCTCGAAGCCGCCGCCCTGGATCATGAAGCCCTTGATGACGCGGTGGAACACCGTGCCGTCGTAATGGCCCTTGCGGACGTAGCTCAGGAAGTTCTCGACGGTGAGGGGCGCCTTGGCGGCGTCCAGCTCGACCTTGATCAGGCCATGGTTGGTATGCAGTTCAACGGTCTTGGTAGTCATTTCTTGGGCTCCACAACGGCCTTGGTGATGATCACGGGTTGCAGGGGGATGTTTTGATGCATGCCCTGGTTGCCCGTGGGTTTGAGTCGGATCTTGTCGACCACCTCCATGCCCTCGACGACGCGGCCGAACACCGCATAGCCCAGGCCGTCGCGCGCATTGGCAGCGTCGAGGAAGGGGTTGTCGACCACATTGATGAAGAATTGCGCGGTGGCAGAATTCGGGTTGCCGGTGCGCGCCATCGCCAGACTGCCTCGCAGGTTCGTCAGGCCGTTGGACGCCTCCAGCGGGATCGGCGGGCGGGTGGGCTTCTGTTCCATCTTGGTGGTGAAGCCGCCACCCTGGATCATGAAACCCTCGATCACGCGGTGGAAGATCGTGCCGTTGTAGTGGCCGGCCTTGACGTACTTGATGAAGTTGTCGACCGACTTGGGGGCCTTCTCGGCGTCCAGTTCGATCAGGATGTCGCCCTCGCTGGTGCTGAGCTTGACGGTCTGGGCCGCGGCCGGCATTGCGAGCAGCAGCGTCAAGGGCAGGGCGAACAGGGCGGTCGAGGTCTTGAATCGCATGGGGTTTCGTCGGTCGGCAGGGAGGCTGGAACGGAAAGGAGGGGGCCTTGCGGTCCGCATTGTCGCTCAGCGCTGTGCGCCGACCGGCTCCCTGATCAGTGTCTGCAGTTGCTCCAGCTTGCGCTGCAGCGCGCTGGTGTCGCCATGACCCTGGCGCAGGGCCAGGCCATAGGCCCGGGAGGCCAGCCGCAGCAGCACATCGCCCAGATTCTCCTGCGCCTGGAGATGGTCGGGCTGCAGGCGCAGCGCCTGCTCCAGCGCCGCGCGGGCCTGGTCCAGCTCGCCGCGCGCGGCATGCAGCACGGCCAGGTTGTTATAGGGATCGGCCAGATCCGGGAAATCCTGGGTCAGCGCCTGCAGGCCGGCCTCGGCCTCGGCGGTCCGGCCCAGGTCCATTTGCATCACGGCGCGGGCGAAGCGCAGCTTGGCGTCGTTGGGGTTCTTGGCCAGGGCCTGCTGAACGGTGTCGAGCGCCTGCTGGCGCTTGCCTTGCAGCCATTGCGCCTGGGCCGTCTCCAGATCCTGGGCATGCGCCAGGCCGCTGCCCAGCAAGGCCAGGCCCAGCAGCAGGCTTCGAACCAGGGCGAGAGGTGAAGAAGTTTGCATGGTGTGCTGTTGGGCGCGGCAGGGCGCCGGGGCTGCTCCGGGGGGAGCCGCTATACTGACCGATTCTACGGGGCCCGTCGCCGCTTCATCGGCCCCAGACCAGTGCAAACGCTGCTCCGGCCCACGACAGACGCTGGCAACACGAATCCCATGTCCTCCCTGCGCATATATAACTCGCTGACCCGAGCGGTACAGCCTTTCGCCCCTCTCGAACCCGGTCATGTCCGCATGTATGTTTGCGGCATCACGGTCTACGACCTTTGCCATATGGGCCATGCCCGTATGAATATGGCGTTCGATGTGGTGTACCGCTGGCTCAAGGCCAGCGGCTATGGGGTGACCTTCGTGCGCAACATCACCGACATCGAGGACAAGATCATCCGCCGAGCGCTGGAGCGCGGCATCACGATCCGTCAGCTGACCGACGAGATGATCGCCGCGATGCACCGCGATTTCGGTGCCCTGGGCATCAGCCAGCCGACGCATGAGCCGCGCGCCACCGACTATGTGCCGCAGATGCAGGACATCATCGGCAAGCTGGAGTCCAAGGGCCTGGCCTATCGGGCGCAGGACGGCGACGTGAACTACGCCGTCCGTAAGTTTCCCGGCTACGGCAAGCTCAGCGGCAAATCGCTGGACCAACTGCGTGCCGGCGAGCGCGTCGCCGTGATTGAGGGCAAGCAGGATCCGCTGGACTTCGTGCTGTGGAAGTCCGCCAAGCCCGAGGAGCCGGCCGAGGCCAAGTGGTCCAGCCCCTGGGGCGAGGGGCGTCCGGGCTGGCATATCGAGTGCTCGGCGATGAGCTGCGCCTTGCTGGGCGAGCGCTTCGACATCCACGGTGGCGGCCTCGACCTGCAGTTCCCGCATCACGAGAACGAGATCGCGCAGAGCGAGGGCGCCTTCGGCCGGCCCTTCGTCAACGTCTGGATGCACAACGGCTTCCTGAATGTCGACAACGAGAAGATGTCCAAGAGTCTGGGCAACTTCTTCACCATTGCCGATGTGCTGCAGAAGTTCGATGGCGAGGCGATTCGCTTCTTCATGCTGCGCACCCATTACCGCAGCCCCTTCAACTTCAGCGACGTGAGCCTGGACGACGCGCGCACCGCGCTGCGCCGGCTCTACACGGCGCTGGACGGCGCTGTCGTGGACTCGGCGGCAACCCTCGATTGGCAGCAGCCCCAGGCCGCGGCCTTCAAGGCGGCGATGGACGACGACTTCAACACGCCGGCCGCGCTGTCGGTGCTGTTCGAGCTGGCCGGCGAGGTGAACCGCGGCGGCTCGGTTGCGGCCGCGACCCTGCTGAAGCAGCTGGGTGGCGTGCTGGGCGTG
Source organism: Roseateles sp. GW821-FHT09B06 (assembly GCF_059418245.1). Lineage (NCBI taxonomy): Bacteria > Pseudomonadati > Pseudomonadota > Betaproteobacteria > Burkholderiales > Sphaerotilaceae > Roseateles > Roseateles sp. GW821-FHT09B06. The sequence continues at coordinate 45,950 of NZ_JBWKPM010000026.1, forward strand.
CTGCAGCAGGTGCCGCGCCAGTATCTGCAGGCCGGCAGCGGCCTGGACGAGGCCGCGATCCAGGCGCAGATCGAGGCCCGCGCCGCGGCCAAGGCGGCGCGCAACTTTGCCGAGGCCGACCGCATCCGCCAGGAACTGCTGGCGGCCGGCATCGTGCTGCAGGACTCGCCCCAGGGCACCAGCTGGATGAAGGCCTGAGCCCGTGGGACGCGCTGCAGCGGGGGTTGTGACCCCGGATTACTGGGACGAGGCGTGCCGCCATCTGGCCAAGCGCGACCGTGTGATGAAGAAGCTGATCCCGCAGTTCGGCGAGGGCCGGCTGCAGGCGAAGGGCGACGCGTTCACCACGCTGGCCCGCTCCATCGTGGGGCAGCAGATCTCGGTGAAGGCCGCGCAGTCGATGTGGGACAAGTTCATCCAGCTGTTGAGCGGACCGTCCACCCGCATCCAGCCGCTGGCCGTGCTGGGCCTGCCGGTCGAGCAGCTGCGCGGGGCCGGTCTGTCGGTCCGCAAGGTGGAGTATGTGCGCGACCTGGCCCAGCATTTCGAGGATGGCCAGGTCCATGTGCGCCAATGGACGCAGATGGACGACGAAGCCATCATCGAGGAACTGGTGGCGATCCGCGGCATTGGCCGCTGGACGGCCGAGATGTTCCTGATCTTCCACCTGATGCGGCCCAATGTGCTGCCGCTGGACGATCAGAGCCTGATCAGCGGCATCAGCCAGAACTATTTCTCCGGCGAGCCCGTGTCGCGGGCCGAGGCCCGCGAGGTGGGCGAGGCCTGGGCGCCGTATCGTTCGGTTGCCACATGGTACATTTGGCGCAGCCTCGATCCGCTGCCCGTGGAAATATGAGCAAGCGCTCCGCCGACCCGGTGCCAGGCGCATTTCATCGCTGAAAGACCCAAGCAGGATGAGCAAGAAACATTTTCTCGAATTCGAGCAGCCCATTGCCGAGCTCGAAACCAAGATCGAAGAGCTGCGCTACGTGCAAAGCGAGTCGGCCGTCGACATCTCCGAGGAGATCGACCGCCTCTCCAAGAAAAGCCAGCAGCTCACCAAGGACATCTACGCCAATGTGGCGCCATGGCAGGTCTATCAGATCGCCCGCCACCCGCAGCGTCCGCAGACCCTGGACTACTGCGCCGAGGTGTTCACCGAGTTCCAGGAACTGCATGGCGATCGCCATTTCGCCGATGATGCCGCCATCGTCGGCGGTCTGGCGCGCTTCAACGGCCAGGCCTGCATGGTGATCGGTCACCAACGCGGTTCGGACGCCAAGGAGCGCACCCAGCGCAACTTCGGCATGCCGCGCCCCGAGGGCTACCGCAAGGCGCTGCGCCTGATGAAGCTGGCCGAGAAGTTCGGCCTGCCGGTGTTCACCTTCATCGACACCATGGGTGCCTATCCCGGCATCGGTGCCGAGGAGCGCGGCCAGTCGGAGGCGATCGGCCGCAATATCTTCGAGATGGCCCAGCTGGAAGTGCCCATCATCGCCACGGTGATCGGCGAGGGCGGCTCGGGCGGCGCGCTGGCGATCGGCGTGGCCGACCAGGTGCTGATGCTGCAGTTCTCGGCCTATTCGGTGATCTCGCCGGAAGGCTGCGCCTCGATCCTGTGGAAGACCTCCGAGCGCGCGCCTGAGGCCGCCGAGGCCCTGGGCATCACCGCGCACCGCCTGAAGGCCATGGGCCTGATCGACAAGATCATCAGCGAGCCGGTCGGCGGCGCCCATCGCGACAACAAGGCGATGGCCTCCTACCTGAAACGCGCGCTCAACGATGCGCTGCGCCAGGTCAGCGACTTGAAGCCCAAGGAGCTGCTGGAGCGCCGCTACGAGCGCCTGCAGGCCTATGGCCGCTTCGGCGACACCAAGAACCGCTGAGCTGCTCCACGCCTCTTCGGGCCTGACGGCGGTTGCCTACAGCGGCGGCCGCGATTCCACCGCGCTGCTGCATGCCACGGCATGCCGGGCCCAGGCCTTGGGCCTGCGCGTGCTGGCCCTGCATGTGCACCATGGCCTGAGCGCCCGGGCCGACGCCTGGCTGGCGCATTGCCGCTGGCAATGCGAGGTCTGGGCGGCGCAGGGCCTGCCCGTCGAGTTCCAGTGCCGTCGGCTGATGGATCGCCCGGCAAGCGGGCAGAGCATCGAGGCCTGGGCCCGCGAGGGCCGCTACCGGGCGCTGGACGAGATGGCCCGTGCCGCGGGCGCGGACCTGCTGCTGCTGGCCCAGCACCGCCGCGACCAGGCCGAGACCCTGCTGCTCCAGGCCCTGCGCGGCGGCGGCCTGGCGGGACTGGCGGCCATGCCGCGTGCCCAATGGCGCGACGGTCTGCGGTGGGCCCGGCCCTGGCTGGAGCAGCCGCGCGAGGCCATCGAGGCCTATATGCGGCAGCATGGCCTGAGTCATGTCGAGGATGACAGCAATGCCGACCCGCGCCATGCGCGCAACCGCCTGCGCCTGGCCGTCTGGCCGGCGCTGAGCGGAGCTTTTCCCGAGTCCGAGGCCGGGTTGGCCCAGGCCGCGGGCTGGGCGCAGCAGGCCCTGGCCCTGCAACGCGAGCTGGCCGACGAAGACCTGTGCCGCCTGGAGGACGAGGCGGGCCGGCTGGACTGGCAAGGTCTGACCCTGCTGTCCGAGGCGCGGGCCAGCAATGCCCTGCGGGCCTGGCTGCAGCGCCGTCTGGGAGCACCCGCGCCGGCCAGTCTGGTGCTGCGTGTGCTGGACGAGGGGGCGGACGGGGCGGCCTGCTGGCCCTGCGAGGGGGGGCAGATCCGGCGCTACCGCGGCCGGCTGGACTTCGTGCCGGGCGCGCCGGCGGTGGCGGCGGCGATGCCGTCGCTGATGCTGGATCTGAGCCGTCCGGGGCCGTATCCGGTGCCGGTCTGGCGGGGCGCCTGGCAGGTCGAGACCGTGGACGCGGGCGGTCTTCCGTCCGCGCTGCTGCGCCGGGCCCTGTTGCGCGAGCGCGCCGGTGGCGAGCAGTTCCAGGCCCATGCCAAGAGCGTTCCGCGCAGTTTGAAAAAGGCTTACCAGAGCGCCGCCGTGCCGGCCTGGCAGCGCCAGGGGCCGCTGCTGTTTGCCGGCGAGCGGCTGCTTTTCGTGCCCGGGCTCGGGCCCGATGCACGTGCGCTGGCGCGACCCGGCGAGCCGCAGCTGACCTTGCGATGGCTGCCCGATCCTGTGCCCGCGCCGTAACGCCGGCGTGTCAGGATTGCTGCACGCCGCAGCTAGAATCGGGGGCTGCGAAAAGCGGCGCACCCGCCCGATTCCGGGCCCTCGACCCCCGCGTTGAAGAAACCCCATGGCCTTGATAGTTCATAAGTACGGCGGCACCTCGATGGGCTCGACCGACCGTATCCGCAACGTCGCCAAGCGCGTCGCCAAATGGGCGCGGGCCGGGCATCAGATGGTGGTCGTGCCCTCGGCGATGAGTGGCGAGACGAACCGCCTGCTGGGCCTGGCCAAGGAGCTCTCGCCCGCGTCCAGCAGCCCCGAACTGATGCGCGAGCTGGACATGATCGCGGCCACCGGCGAGCAGGTCTCGGTGGGGCTCTTGGCCATCGCGCTGCAGGCCGAAGGCCTGGAGGCGGTCAGCTACACCGGCTGGCAGGTGCCCGTGCAGACGGATTCCTCCCACACCAAGGCGCGCATCGAGAGCATCGATGACGCCAAGGTGCGCGCCGATCTGGCCGCCGGCAAGGTGGTGGTGATCGCCGGCTTCCAGGGCGTGGACGAGGAGCGGAACATCACCACCCTGGGCCGCGGCGGCTCCGACACCTCGGCCGTGGCGATCGCCGCCGCGATGAAGGCCGACGAATGCCTGATCTACACCGATGTGGACGGCGTCTACACCACCGATCCGCGCATCGTGCCCGAGGCGCGTCGCCTGCACACCATCAGCTTCGAAGAGATGCTGGAGATGGCCTCGCTGGGCTCGAAGATCCTGCAGATCCGCTCGGTGGAGTTCGCCGGCAAGTACCGCGTGCCGCTGCGTGTGCTGTCCAGCTTCACGCCCTGGGATATCGATATCAACGAGGAAGCCAAGTCCGGCACCCTGATCAGTTTTGAAGAGGACGAAAAAATGGAACAAGCCGTCGTGTCGGGCATCGCCTTCAACCGTGACGAGGCCAAGGTGACCCTGCTGGGCGTGCCCGACAAGCCCGGCATCGCCTTCCAGATCCTGGGCCCGGTGGCCGAGGCCAATATCGACATCGACGTGATCATCCAGAACGTCTCGCAGGACGGCAAGACCGACTTCAGCTTCACCGTGCACCGCAACGACTACGCGCGCACGATCGAGCTGCTGGAGAAGACCGTTGGCCCGGCCACCCAGGCGGCCAAGGTGGTGGGTGATCCGAAGATCTGCAAGGTCTCGATCGTCGGCATCGGCATGCGCTCGCATGTGGGCGTGGCGTCCAAGATGTTCCGCGCGCTGAGCGAGGAGGGCATCAACATCCAGATGATCTCGACCAGCGAGATCAAGACCTCGGTCGTGATCGACGAAAAGTACATGGAGCTGGCGGTGCGCGCGCTGCACAAGGCCTTCGATCTGGATCAGGAACTTTCTGCCTGAATTTTCTTGAAGCCTCGCAATCTTGATATAGAATGCGAGGCTCTGCTGGAGTCGTGACCGAGTGGCCGAAGGTGCTCCCCTGCTAAGGGAGTATGTGGGCAAAACCTGCATCGAGAGTTCGAATCTCTCCGACTCCGCCAGTTGACTGCTTGTTGCAGTCCCATGGCATTCCAAGAAACCCCGTGAGTCTTTGACTTGCGGGGTTTTTTGCTTTCCGAAAGCTCTCTCGCGATGCTGGCAAATCCCATCGCCTCCAGTTGCGCCCGCGGGGCAAGGCGTGGGGAACGCGAGGCGCAGTGGACGAGAAAGGCTCTTTGCGCGTTGGCACGTGATCTCCCCGCCTGGCCTTGATCGCCTCTGCGAGGACCGGGTTGCGCCGGGACGCGGGTGTGCGCAATGGCTCCGTGTCCCCCGGGCCGCCAGCGGCCCTCCTCCTTCATCTGCGCAATTGCGCACACCCGCATCCCGGCTTCTCCACCGCAGGGCTCTCGCGGAGAAAGCCAAACGCAAGGCCAAGCAGGAGGACGGGCGGGCCTGATACGGAGGTCAAGGAGGAGGCCGCGTAGCGGCCGGGGGATTGAGCCCGGACACCGGAAGTCCGGTGGACTTCCGGTGCCTGGCGAAAGGCAGGGCCGGGAGGCCCTGGCACGCAGCAGCAGGTCTGCCCGTCCTCCTGCGCCCAGGCCGTCGTCATTTCAGCATCACCAAACAACACGCAAAGCGCCAAAGAAAATGCGCCCGGTGGGAAATGCGGTGGACCCTGCGCAACACCCTCTTGTAAGCGGGCCTTCGATCTCAGCACAAGGCGGCCGTAGCCGCGGCAGGCACCTCTGGGAAGCCCGTCCGGATCAACGGCGGGGAAGGCTCATGCTCGTGGCTCCCGCAAGTGGTGCGTGCCGAGTGTGGGATGCCGTGAGACATGTGGAAAAACTACTCAATGTTTTGCACCTGTTCGCGCATCTGCTCGATCGCGACCTTCATTTCCACGGAGACATTGGTCAGTTCCAGCGCGGCGGACTTGGAACCCAGGGTGTTGGCTTCGCGGTGTAACTCCTGTATCAAAAAATCCAGCCGCTTGCCGATCTCGCCACCCTTCTTGAGCAGGCGGGCGATCTCCTCCAGATGCGCGCGCAGGCGCGCCAGCTCCTCGGCCACGTCGATGCGGATCGCGTAGGCGGCCGCCTCATTGAGCGCGCGCTCGCGCAGTTGGTCCTCCGGAATCGACTGGGCGGCGCCGGTGGAGACCAGGGCCTCCTGCCAGCGCTCCAGAAAGCGCTGCTGCTGGCGCTGCACGACGGCGGGCACCAGGGGCTCGGCCTGGGTGGCCAGTTCGCGCAGGCGCTCGATGCGCTCCATCAGAATGGCCACGAGCTTCTCGCCCTCGCGCTCCCGCGCCTCGGCAAGGCCCGTCATGCAGGCGCGCGCCGCCTGCAGGGTGGCCTCGTCCAGCTTCTCGGCCGTGCCGCCACCCTTGCACCATTGCAGCACCTCGTGCACCGAGAGGGGCTGGGCCTTGGGCAACCAGCCTTGCACGGTGCTTTCAAGCCGGGCCAGGCGGTTCAACTGCTCGGGCTGGGGCTGGGGCCAACTGGATTCGCTGTCGCGCTGGGTGTTGATGCGCAGCTCGATCTTGCCGCGCTTGAAACCGCCGCTGAGCAGCTCGCGCAGGGCCGGCTCCAGGCCGCGCAGGTCCTCGGGCATGCGCAGGGCGAGGTCGAGAAAACGCCCATTGACCGATCGGAGTTCGACCGTCACGCTGGCATGAGCATGCGCGCCGGTTTCACTGTGGGGTACGGGCTGCGAGCTGGCGCTGGCATAACCCGTCATGCTGTAGACTGGCATTTCTCTCGCAATCGGTGTAGCTAACAAGACGCGACGATTATGTCAAAGCCGAAACCGGCACCCCTGCCGGCGGGAACGGTGGTTGGGGGCTACCAGATCATCAAGAAATTGGCGGCGGGCGGATTTGGCGTGGTCTATCTCGCCGAGGATCCCGAACACCATCTCGTCGCACTCAAGGAATACCTGCCCTCGTCGCTGGCCGAGCGTTCGCCCGGCGAATTGACCCCGCGCGTCAAGCCCGAGAAGCAGCCGCTGTACCGCCTGGGGCTGCGCAGCTTCTTCGAGGAGGGGCGCTCGCTGGCGCAGATCTCGCATCCCAGCGTGGTCTCGGTGCTGAACTTCCTGCGCGAGAACGAAACCGTCTACATGGTGATGAACTACCTGCAGGGCGACACCCTGCAGGACTTCATCGTCACCGCACGCGACCTGAAGCGCGACAAGGTGTTCCGCGAGTCCACCATCCGCAGCCTGTTCGACGAGATCCTGCGCGGCCTGCGCATCGTGCATCAGCACAAGATGCTGCACCTGGACATCAAGCCCGCGAACATCTTCATCACCAACGACAACAAGGCCGTGCTGCTGGACTTCGGCGCGGCGCGCGAGGTGCTGAGCAAGGAAGGCAACTTCATCCGGCCGATGTATACGCCGGGCTTTGCCGCGCCCGAGATGTACCGGCGCGACGGCTCGCTGGGCCCCTGGACCGACATCTATGCGATCGGAGCCTGCATCTACGCCTGCATGCAGGGCTATCCGCCCAACGACGCGCCGCAGCGCCTGGACAAGGATCGCCTGGCGCTTTCGCTGTCGCGACTGCGCAATGTCTATTCCGACAACCTGCTCGAGGTGACCGAGTGGTGCATGTCGCTGGACCCGCTGTCGCGGCCGCAAAGCGTGTTCGCGCTGCAGAAGGAACTGGCCCGCGAGACCGAGAGGCGCTACACCAAGCTGAGCTTCAGCGAACGGCTGAAGCTGCAGCTGGAAAACCTCAAGACCGGGGCGAAGGCTTGATGAGCCCCCACGCTCACATTCGTTCGCTGCTCCCCGAGGGCGCGCCGCGCTCCCTCGGGACGGCCCGTCGGGAGCGCGCATGAAGTTCGGCGTCTACCAGGTCAGTCGACGCGGAGGGCGTGAGAAGAACGAAGACCGCATGGGCTATTGCTACACCCGCGAGGCCGGCCTGTTTGCACTGGCCGACGGCATGGGGGGCCATCCCGAGGGCGAGGTGGCGGCGCAGATCGCGCTGCAGACCCTGGCTGCGATGTTCCAGCGCGACGCCAAGCCGGTGCTGGACGACCCGGCGAGCTTCCTGGAGGCCGGCGTGCTGGTGGCCCACCAGACGCTGCTGCAGTACGGGGCGGCGAAAGGCCTGCCCGACACGCCGCGTACCACCGTGGTGGCCTGCGTGCTGCAGAACGGCCAGGCCCTCTGGGCCCATTGCGGCGATTCGCGCCTCTACCTGATGCGCGCGGGCCAGGTGATCGCGCGCACCCGCGACCACTCCTACTCCGAACTCCAGGAGGCCCTGGGGCGCGCTCAGGTCGGGGCCGAACGCTTCAATCGCAATGTGCTGTTTACCTGCCTGGGCAGCCCCGGCAAGCCGATGGTGGACATCAGCGGCCCGCTGAATCTGGAGCCCGGCGACCGGCTGATGCTGTGCTCGGATGGGCTCTGGGGCACGGTGCCGGAGCCGCAGATCGTCGGCCACCTGGCCGAGGGCCCGATCGCCGAGGCCGTGCCCGATCTGGTCGAGCTGGCGCTGCGCAATGGCGGCCCGCGCTGCGACAATGTCACCGTCCTGGCCGTCGAATGGGAGGGCGAGGACGAACCCGAGGACGCGATCTCCACCCAGGATCTGGGTGACGAGGGTTTCGCGTCCACCATCCAGGCCGGGGTCGGCGCGCAGGAGCGCGGCGGCAAGAGCGAGATGGATGAGGCCGAGATCGAGCGCTCCGTGCGCGAGATCAACGAGGCGATACACCAGGCGCAGCGGCGCCTGGTGCAGAAGAGAAACTGAAAGGTCCCCCATGACTGCAATGAATCCCGCGCCGCGCGCCTCGGGCCGCGCGGCCGACGCCCTGCGCCCGGTGCGCCTGACGCGCCAGTACACCCGCTATGCCGAAGGCTCGGTGCTGGTGGAGTTCGGCGAGACCAAGGTGCTGTGCACCGCCTCGGTGGAGGAGAAGGTGCCACCCCACAAGCGCGGTTCGGGCGAGGGCTGGGTCACGGCCGAATACGGCATGCTGCCGCGCGCCACCCACACGCGCGGCGACCGCGAGGCCGCGCGCGGCAAGCAGAGCGGCCGCACGCAGGAGATCCAGCGCCTGATCGGCCGTTCGCTGCGCTGCGTGTTCGACCTGAGCGCCCTGGGCGAGCGCACCATCTCGCTGGACTGCGACGTGATCCAGGCCGACGGCGGCACCCGCACCGCGGCCATCACCGGCGCATTCGTCGCCGCACATGATGCGGTCAGCTGGCTGCTGTCCCAGGGCAAGATCACGGCCTCGCCGATCAAGGATGCGGTGGCCGCGATCTCGGTGGGCATCGTCGACGGCGTGCCGCTGCTGGATCTGGAATACACCGAGGACTCGGCCTGCGACACCGACATGAACGTGGTGATGACCGGCCAGGGCGGCTTCGTCGAGCTGCAGGGCACGGCCGAGGGCGCGGCCTTCACGCGCGCCGAGATGAACAGCCTGCTGGACCTGGCCGAGAAGGGCATCGGCGAGCTGCTGGCCGCGCAGCAGGCGGCGCTGGCTCGGTGAATCCCATGAAGCTCGTTCTGGCCTCCAACAATGCCAAGAAGCTCGCCGAGCTGCAGGCCCTGTTCGGGCCGCTGGGCATCGAACTGGTGACGCAGGGCTCGCTGGGCATTGCCGAGGCCGAGGAACCGTTCGACAGCTTTGTCGAGAACGCGCTGACCAAGGCTCGCCATGCGGCCCGGGTCGGCGGGCTGCCGGCCCTGGCCGACGATTCCGGCCTGGCCGTCGAGGCCCTGGGCGGCGCGCCGGGCGTGCTGTCGGCACGCTACGCGACGCTGTTCGGCCGGTCCAAGAATGACGCTGAGAACAATGCGGTGCTGCTGGAGAAGCTGGCCGGCGTCGAGCAGCGCGCGGCGCGCTTCGTCTGCGCCCTGGTGGCCGTGCGTTCGGCCGAGGACCCGGAGCCGCTGATCGCGATGGGCCGCTGGCAGGGCCAGGTCTTGCCGGCACCGCAGGGCGAGGGTGGCTTCGGCTACGACCCGCTGCTCTTCATCCCGGCGCTGGGGCAGAGCGTGGCGCAGCTGGGCGCCGAGCAGAAGAACCGCCTGAGCCACCGCGCGCTGGCGGCGGCGGATCTGGTGACGCAGATGCGCGAGGTCTGGCATCTTGGCTGAGAACATCATCCGGCTGATGCGTCCCGGCCAGCTGAGCCTGTCCGCGCTGCCGCCCTTGTCCCTGTACGTGCATCTGCCCTGGTGCCTGCGCAAATGCCCCTATTGCGACTTCAATTCGCATGAATGGCAGGGCGGCAAGGAATTGCCCGCCGACACGGCGCGCGCCTACCTGGCGGCGCTGCGTGCCGATCTGGAGGCCGCGCTGCCGCTGATCTGGGGCCGTTCGGTCGTCAGCGTCTTTATCGGCGGCGGCACGCCCAGCCTGTTCGCGCCGGAGCAGATCGCCGAGCTGATCTCGGATCTGCGCGCGCGGCTGCGCCTGGAACCGGACTGCGAGATCACCTTGGAGGCCAACCCAGGCACCTTCGAGCGCGAGCGCTTCAAGGGCTTCCGCGAGGCCGGCGTGACCCGGCTGTCGGTGGGCGTGCAGAGCTTCGACGATGCCAAGCTCAAGGCCCTGGGCCGGGTGCACAGCAGCGAGCAGGCGAAGGCCGCGCTGACCGAAGCCGCCGCCTGCTTCGACACCTTCAATATCGACCTGATGTATGCGCTGCCCGGCCAGGGCTTGGACGAGCTGGCGCTGGAGCTGGACCAGGCGCTGGCGTTCGCGCCGCCGCACCTGTCGGTCTACCACCTGACGATCGAGCCCAATACGCTGTTCGCGACCCGGCCGCCCGAGCATCTGCCGGACCCGGACCTGGCCAGCGAGATGCTGGACCTGATCACCGCGAAGACCGGTGCCGCCGGCATGGAACGCTACGAGGTCTCGGCCTATGCGAAGGCCGGGCACCGCTGCGAGCACAACCAGAACTACTGGCAGTTCGGCGACTATCTGGGCATCGGCGCCGGCGCGCACAGCAAGCTCAGCTTCGCCCACCGCATCCTGCGCCAGGTGCGCTGGCGCGAGCCGGCCGCCTATATGGCCAAGGCGCTGGAGGGCTTGGCGGTGTCGAACGAGCAGGAGGTTCTGGCCCAGGAGCTGCCCTTCGAGTTCATGCTGAATGCCTTGCGCCTGAAGGACGGCGTGCCGCTCGCGACCTATCTGGAGCGCACCGGCCTGCCGTCGGCCAGCATCGCCAAGGCGCTCGAGACCGCGCGCGCCAAGGGTCTGCTGCAGGCCGACCCGGCGCGCTTGGCGCCGACGCCGCGGGGCTTCGACTTCCTCAGCGATCTGCAGTCGCTCTTTCTTGCCGAGTAGGGCCTTCGTATCGACCTAGCGAACACCGCCGATCCGGCTCTGCCGGGCGGCTGGTGTTGCCCCCTTAAGGGGGCGCGCGAAGCGCGTAGGGGGTGGGCCTTTCAAGCCGCCATCACGTAGATGCTCAGAGCGCCATGCTTGGCATGGCGCTTGGCGGTCGCCGCGGCGGTGGCCACGTCTTCCGGATGCCGCAGGCTGCCCGGCGCCACCCGCACCGCGCCGATCGACAAGGTGGTGCAGGGATGGAAGCGCCGCTCGCCATGACGGTCCTCGGCCATGATGCCGCCGGCCTCCAGGGCCTGGGCATCGAACAGGCCGCGCGCCAGCTCGTTGAAGCGCACCACGATGTCATCGCAGCGCTGTTCCCAGTCGTCGCTCTGGAACAGCACGACGAAATCGTCCCCGCCCACATGGCCGACGAAGTCGCGCTGGCTGTCGCAATGCGTGCCGATCACGCGCGCCACCAGGCGGATCATCTCGTCGCCGCGCCAGTAGCCATATTCGTCGTTGAAGGGCTTGAAATGGTTCAGGTCGGCATAGGCGGCAACAAAGGCGCGGCCGCTGGCGATCAGGCGGCCGATGTGCTGGCTGATCGGGATGTTGCCGGGCAGGAAGGTCAGCGGATTGGCATGGCGCGCCGCCTCGATGCGGGCCTCGGTGACCGAGCGCACCAGCTGTTCGCCGGTGCCCAGGCCGAGATACCGGCCTTCGTGCGTGATGATGAAGCCCTCGCGCAGATAGCGCTGGTCGGCCGAGGTCAGCACCGAGGTCAGGGCCTCGATGCCGGTGTCGGCGTCCACCACCAGGGGCGAACGGTTGGCGAACAATGTGCAGGCGTGGCGGCCATAGAGGTCCATGAAGAAGGGCTTGGCCCAGCGCGTGATGAACTGGCTGCGGTCGATCAGCGTGACCGGTCGCTCGGCGTCGTCCAGCACGGCCATCGCATGCAGGCCCTCGTGCTGCTCGAACAGGCGGTAGAGCTGTTCGTGCGTGGTGTGCTCCGACACGGCCGGCGCGCTCATCATCAGACGCTCGGCCTTGACCCCGCTGACCGCGGCGCGGCGCAGCTCGGGCAGCACCGCGATCTCGCTGCTGGCCAGCACCTCCTGGGCGGCCGGCAGCGGCTCGCCGGCGCCGTCGCGCGTGGGACGGCCCAGGAACCAGCCCTGGCCGAAGGCCACGCCCAGGTCGCGCAGCACGCGCAGCTCCTCGGCGTTCTCGATGCCCTCGGCCACCAACTGGGCGCCGAAGGTTTCGGCCAGTTGCAAGAGGGCCCGGAAGGTCTGCAGCTTCTCGGCATGGGCCGGCAGCTCGTGGCTGAAGTACTTGTCGATCTTGACGATGTCGGGCTGGATCTCGGACCACAGGCGCAGCGAGCTGCGGCCGTCGCCGAAATCGTCCAGCGCGATGCCCACGCCCTGGCGGCGCAGCGCGGTGATGGCGCGGCGCAGCACCTCGATATCGGCCACGCGCTCATGCTCGGTCAGCTCGATCATCAGGTCGCCGGGCGCGACGCCATAGTGCTCGCAGATCGAGAGGCTGCGCTGCCACTGCCCGTCGGCGCTGGCGCGCGCCAGCGCCGAGGCGCTCATGTTCAGCAGCAGCTTGCCGGGCCGCTGCAGCGCCGCCCAGTCCTTCAGGGCCTGCAGTGCGCAGCGCACCTCGAGTTCCACCGACAGGCCCTCGCGGCGGCCCGCGGCGAAGAGGGCATCGGGGTACTCCAGCGCGCTGCCCACCGGGCCGCGCACCAGGGCTTCATGGCCGAAGATCAGGCCGCTGTCCATGTGCACGATGGGCTGGAACAGGGTGCTCAGCAGATCTTCGTTGATCAGGGTCTGCACCCGCAGCGGCAGCGGGCGTTCGGTGCGGGGCAGGGCGGCGTTCATCATGGGCGGCTTCAGCGGTCCGTCCAGGTTGCCTTACAAATATGACAGCGTCGGGAAGCGCCGCTCGCGGCCGGCCCTCGCGTGTCTTATGTCACACGCGGTTCAGCGACATGCCGGCCGTGCTGCGCAGGCGTTCGATCAGGCGCGGCGCGATCTGCGAGAGCGGCAGCACCTCGTCGGCCGCGCCGGCCGCGATGGCCTCGCGCGGCATGCCGAACACCACGCAACTGGCCTCGTCCTGCACGAGGTTGTAGGAGCCGGCGTCCTTCATCACCTTCATCGCCTTCGCGCCGTCGGCGCCCATGCCGGTCAGCATGATGCCCAGGGCGTTGGGCCCCACGACCTTGGCCGCGGAGTGGAACAGCACCTCGACCGAGGGCTTGTGGCGGTTCACCGGCTCGCCGTCCTGCACGCGGGCGATGTAGTTGGCGCCCGAGCGCTCGACGCTCAGATGGAAGCCGCCCGGCGCGATATAGCCATGGCCCGGCAGGATGCGCTCGCCGTCCTGGGCTTCCTTGACGCGGATACGGCACAGCCCGTCCAGCCGCGCCGCATAGCTCTTGGTGAAGCCCGGCGGCATGTGCTGGGTGATTACGACGGCGGGGCAGTCGGCCGGCAGGTTGACCAGCACATCCTTGGTGGCCTCGGTGCCGCCCGTGGAGGCGCCGATGAAGATGATCTTCTCGGTGGAGAGCCGGCCGACGCTGGCCATGGTCACCGGCCTGGCCGGCGCGGCGGGGGCACCACCGGCCGCGGGCGCGGGCGTCGGGGCGCGGCGGATATGGGCCTTGGCCGCGATGCGGATCTTGTCGGTGATGTCCTGGGCCAACTGGCGGATGCCGTCGGCCACGCCGATCTTGGGCTTGGCGACGAAGTCCACCGCGCCCAGTTCCAGCGCCTTCAGCGTCACCTCGGCGCCGCGCTCGGTCAAGGTCGAGACCATCACCACCGGCATCGGCCGCAGGCGCATCAGGCGCGAGAGGAAGTCGAGGCCATCCATCTTCGGCATCTCGACGTCCAGCGTGATCACGTCGGGGTTGAGGTTGCGGATCATCTCGCGCGCCACCAGCGGGTCGGCGGCCGCGCCGATGCATTCCATGTCGGGCTGGCGGTTGATGATCTCGCTGAGGATGGAGCGCACCAGCGCCGAATCGTCCACCACCACCACTTTGGTCTTGGCCATCTCTTACTACTCCTCGGGGCAGGGGCCGGGTTCAGAACAGGTCGATGGAGCCGCCCGTAGCGACCACCGGCTGAGCCTGCTGCGCCGCGGCGCGGTCCTGCTGTATCAATGCATCGGTATTCGTCGGGGCCAGGCGCTTGACCATGGCCTTGCCGCTGTGCGGCAGGAAGCAGACCTTGCGCGGGTAGACGTCCAGCACGTCCTTGGAGACCACCGGAATGCGCTCGGTCTTCAGGTAGTCGAGCACGAAGTTGGTGTTGCGCTCGCCCACATTGATCGTGTTCATGCCCGCGATCACGGCGCCGCCGCCGAAGATCTTGGCTTCCATGCGGCTCTTGGAGGCGCCGCGCTTCATCATCTCGTTGATCAGCAGTTCCATCGCGTAGCTGCCGTAGCGGCCGGAATCGCCGGCGCCCTCGGGCAGCATGAAGTGGTTCATGCCGCCGATCTGGGCCTGGCGGTCCCACAGGCAGGCCGCGATGCAGGAGCCCAGCGTGGTCATGACCAGCAGGTCTTCGTTGTCGACGAAATATTCGCCGGGCAGCACCTTCACCGCCGCATTATTGAAATGGGCATCGTAGAAAAAGAACGAGGCCTCGCCCGGCCGGCGCGACCGCGCTTTCAGCTGGGCAACCCTGGCTGCGCCGGCGCCGCCGGAAATGCTCATGCCGGCGGTGCCGGCAGGGGGCGGGGGCATGCTCATGGCTGCTTATCGACCGGTTGCGAGAGGTCTTGAGCCGGCGGCTCAGACCTTCTCATAGATGGTCTTGCCGCGCAGCCGGAACAGGTCGCGCGACTCGGTGAAGTTCTCCGAATGGCCGACGAACAGCAGGCCATGCGGCTTCATCACCCGGTGGATGCGCTCCAGCACCTTGCGTTGCGTGGGGGCGTCGAAATAGATCATCACATTGCGGCAGAACACGATCTGGAAGGGCTCGCCCAGCGACCATTGCTGGTCCATCAGGTTCAGCGTACGGAACTCGATCCAGCGCTGCAACTCGGGCTTGACCTTGATGCGCCCGTCGTTGGCACCGGTGCCGCGCATGAAGAAGTTCTTCAGGCGCTGCGGCGACAGGCCGCGCGCATCGGCGCCGTAGACCCCGCGCCGTGCGGCGTTCAGCACATGGGTGTCGATGTCGCTGGCCACGATCTGCACCGGCGCGCTGGCGCCCAGGGCCTCGCTGCAGGTGATGGCGATCGAGTAGGGCTCTTCGCCGGTGGAGGCGGCGCAGCACCAGATGCGCAGCGGCTTGCCGGCCAGGGGCTTCAGATCGTCGGCCAGCGCGTGGAAATGGTGCTCTTCGCGGAAGAAGGAGGTGAGGTTGGTGGTCAGGCAGTTGACGAACTCCTGCCACTCCTGCTCGCCCTGGGCGCCGGTGGCGCTTTCCAGCCACTGCAGGTAGTTGGCGAAGCTGCGGTGGCCGGTGTCGCGCAGCCGGCGCGACAGCCGGCTGTAGACCATGGCGTGCTTGCCGTCGTGCAGGCTGATGCCGGCGTGCTTGTAGATCAGCTGGCGCACGCGGTCGAAATCGGTGCGGCTGAAGCTGAATTCATGGTCGATGGTTTCGGCGGCCGAAGGCGAGGGCGATGCAGCGGGCATGGTGTCGATTTGTCTTGTGCGTAGCGGGCACGCCGGAGCAGGCATTTTGCCTTTCGTCCCAGTGTCTGTGCAGGACTGGGTCAGGATAGTGCGAAGTAAGCGGCAGGCCGGCGGTATTTTCACGCGCTGCGGCGAAATCCCGCTGCTAGACTGCCGCGACATTCCCCGCCATCCCTTGGATACAAGCCCCCCGCCCTCCCCGCTGATCAACGCGCGCACGCTGCAGTTGGACCTGGCCCTGCAGCTGCTGCAGCAGGCCGGCGCCCTGTTGCCCGAGACCGAGCCCTACAGTCCGGCCTGGTTGCAGAGCCTGCTTGACGCCTTGTGCGACCTGTCCAGCAAGGATGCGCTGACCGGCCTGGTCAACCGGCGCAGCTTCGAGATGGCGCTGGGTCGCGAGGTCGACCGCGTGGCCCGCTCGGGCGAGCCGGCCATGCTGTTCATCCTGGACATCGACCACTTCAAGGCCGTCAACGACAGCTATGGCCATGTGGCGGGCGATCATGTGATCCAGGCCGTGGCGCGTAGCATCAGCCAGACGGTGCGGCCGATGGACACGGTGGCGCGGGTGGGCGGCGAGGAGTTCGCGATCATCCTGCCCAACTGTCCCAGCAGTTTCGGTGCGATGGTGGCGGAGCGCCTGCGCGAGCGCGTCGCCGAGCAGCGGGTCGAGGTGGCGCCGGGTCACCATCTGCAGGTGACGGTCAGTCTGGGCGGGGCCTATGCGCCGCAATGGGTGCGTTCGTCCTCGCTGCTGTGGATCGAGCGGGCCGACCGCCAGCTCTACCGCGCCAAGGCCGAGGGGCGCAATCGCGCCTGCCTGGAGCCGCACACCGATTCGCTGGTGAGCGCCGAGGAGAAGGGCATGTTGTTCGCAGTAACGCAACAGGATAAGGAATGAGTACAACACCTGCTGCACCGACCCCGGGCGGTTCCTTGCCAAGCGCAAGGCCGCGCACGGGGGCCCGCACGCTTGCCGTCACCAGCGGCAAGGGAGGCGTGGGCAAGACCTTCGTGACCGCCAACCTGGCCGCGGCCCTGGCCGCCCGGGGCCAGCGCGTGCTGGTGCTGGATGCCGATCTGGGCCTGGCCAACCTGGACGTGGTGCTGAACCTGCATCCCAAGCTGACCCTGCACGATGTGTTCACCGAGAAGGCCACGCTCGAGCAGGCCATCCTGCCGGCGCCCGGCGGCTTTTCGGTGCTGCTGGCCGGTTCGGGCATGGTCGAGTATTCGCGCCTCACGCCCGAGGTGCGCGACAAGCTGCTGCACATCATCGATCTGGTCAAGCCGCGCTTCGACTGGGTGCTGCTGGACACCGGTGCCGGCATCTCGGACGTGGTGCTGTTCGCGGTCACGCTGGCCAGCGATGTGCTGGTGGTGGCCACGCCCGAGCCCACCTCGCTGACCGACGCCTATGCCACGATCAAGGTGCTGGCGACCCAGCAGGAGCGCCGCCAGGTGGGGCTGGTGGTCAACCAGACCTCGCGGCCCGGCGAGGGCAAGCTGATCTGCGGCCAACTGCAGCAGGTGCTGCAGCGCTTTGTCGGCGCGGACCAGCCCTTCCGGCTCGACCTGCAGGGCGAGGTGCGCATCGACGCCACGGTGCGTCAGGCCGTGCTGAAGCGTCAGCTGCTGCTGGAGCAATATCCCGGCTGCGAGGCGGCCCAGGGCATCAAGGCCCTGGCGGCCAAGTTGATGGCCTGAGAGCGGCGGGCGAAGCATGAGCGACAAGCAGCAGGGCAGTGCCGCGACCGCCTTCGACTGGGTCGGCGGCGAGGGCGCCGTGCGCGCCCTGGTGGACCGCTTCTACGACCTGATGGACCTGGAGCCGGCCTATGCGCGGCTGCGCGCCGTGCACCCGCCGCAGCTGGACGGCTCGCGCGACAAGCTGTTCTGGTTCCTGTGCGGCTGGCTGGGCGGCCCCGACCATTATCAGAGCCGCTTCGGCCACCCGCGCCTGCGCGCACGCCATCTGCCGTTCAAGATCGGCATCGCCGAGCGCGATCAATGGATGGCCTGCATGCTCCAGGCCATGGCCGAATGCGAGCTGGACCCCACGCTGCAGAAGCGGCTGGCGGAGTCCTTCATGGGCACGGCGGACTGGATGCGGAATATCTGATCCACGGCCTTCGGCCGCCCCCTTAAAGGGAGGCACGCCCGGCGGAGCCGGATCCGCGTGCGCCGCTGGGGAATACGCCGCGCTAGGTCGAGGTTTGCTGCAAGAGCACCATCAGCGCGCCGCTGCCACCGTCGCTGGCGCGGGCCTGGACGAAGGCCAGCACCTCGGCCTTCTGCACCAGCCAGCGCCGCACCCGCGACTTCAGGATCGGCTCGCGCCCTGGCGAGCCGTTGCCCTTGCCGTGCACGACGCGCACGCAGCGCAGGCCGCGGCGGGCAGCGTCGACGATGAAATGCCCCAGCGCCTCGCGCGCCTGGTCGCGGCGCAGCCCATGCAGGTCGATCTGGCCCTGCAGCGCCCAATGGCCGCGGCGCAGTTTCTTCACCGTCTCCGGCCCGATCTCGGGGCGGCGGAAGGACAGGGTCTCGTCGGTCTCCAGCAGCGAATCGACGTCGAAATCGTCCGACAGCGCCTGCAGCAGGGCGGCGCGTTCGTCGGCCTCGCGCTGCAGGGGCTCGGGCGCCGGCGGCGTGCGCTGGTGCAGCACGCGCTGCTGGGTGGGCTTGAGCGGCGTGACCACGCCGACGCTCAACTCGAAGGCGCGCCGCTCCTGCTCGGCCAGACGCGCCTGCGCGGCGCGGCGCTCGGCCGCCTCTTCCGCGAGGCGGCGCGCCAGCTGCAATTCGCGCTGCAGCGCCTTCAGATCCTGCAGGCTGTGCAAGCTGCCCTTCACATCAGGCCCTTCTCGGCCATCGACACGGCCTCGCCGGCGCCGACCACCAGATGGTCCAGCACGCGGATGTCCACCAGGGCCAGGGCCTTCGAGAGGGCTTCGGTCAGCAGGGCGTCGGCGTGCGAAGGTTCGGCCGCGCCGGAGGGGTGGTTGTGGGCCAGGATGACCGCGGCCGCGCCCAGCTCGAGGGCGCGCTTGAGCACCTCGCGCGGGTAGACGCTGGTCTGGGTCAGGGTGCCGCGGAACATCTCCTCCATCGCCAGCAGGCGGTGCTGGGCGTCCAGGAACAGCACGGCGAACACCTCGTGCGCCAGGCCGCCGAGCTTGAGTCGCAGGAACTGCTTGACCGCCTCCGGCGCCTCGAACACCGGACGCTGGCTCAGCTCGGCGCTCAGCGAACGGCGCGCGATCTCCAGCACCGCGGCGATCTCGGCGCGCTTGGCCGGGCCCAGCCCCTTGATGCGGCCCAGGTCGGCGACGCCGGCGTGCAGCAGCCCCGGCCAGCCACCGAAGGCATCCAGCAGGGACTGGGCCAGCTGCAGCACCGGCTTGCCCTGGATGCCGGTGCGCAGCAGCAGCGCCAGCAGTTCGGCATCGGCCAGGGCGCCGGGGCCGCGCGCCAGCAGCTTCTCGCGCGGGCGCGCCTCGGGCGGCAGGTGATCAAGAGGCATGGGAAAGGCAGGGGCAGGCCGTGGGCCTTAAAATCCGCGCAGTCTATCGAACAAACCATGATCCAGAACCTTATCCAGGCCGGCTCCTTCCTGACCCTGCACTACCGGCTGGCAGGGCCGGACGGCAGCAACCTGGTCAACACCTTCGACGACAAGCCCGCCACGCTGTCCCTCGGGACCGGCGAGCTGTCGCCCGCCATCGAGGCCCACCTGATCGGCCTGCCCGAGGGCACGCACACGCGTTTCGAGCTGGCACCGGGCGAGGCCTTTGGCGAGCGCAACGGCGAGCTGATGCAGCGCGTCAAGCTCTCGCTGATGCGCCAGCTGGGCGACCCGGACGAGGACTACAAGGTCGGCGACGTGGTCCAGTTCCCGACGCCGGACGGGCAGGGCTCCTACGCCGGCCTGGTGCGCGAGGTCGGCGAGGACTGGCTGCTGTTCGACTTCAACCACCCGCTGGCCGGCCAGCCGGTGAGCTTCGAAGTGCAAGTGATCGGGGTGCTGTGATGAGCGCTGCCGTGATCCAGCCCGAGGAGGTGTTGCTGGCCGAGCCGCGCGGCTTCTGCGCCGGCGTGGACCGCGCGATCGAGATCGTCGAGCGCGCGCTCCTGAAGTTCGGTGCGCCGATCTATGTGCGCCACGAGATCGTGCACAACACCTATGTGGTGAACGATCTGAAGGCGCGCGGCGCCATCTTCATCGAGGACCTGGCCGAGGTGCCTCCCGGCGCCACCCTGGTGTTCAGCGCCCATGGCGTCAGCCAGGCGGTGCGCCGCGAGGCCGCCGAGCGCGGCTTCCAGGTCTTCGACGCCACCTGCCCGCTGGTGACCAAGGTGCATGTGGAGGTGGCCAAGCTGCGCAGGGAGGGCTATGAGTTCATCATGATCGGCCACAAGGGGCACCCGGAGGTCGAGGGCACGATGGGGCAGTTGAGCGACGGCATCTATCTCGTCGAGGAGGTCGGCGACGTGCCCCATGTGCGCGTCAAGGACCCGGCCAAGCTGGCCGTGGTGACCCAGACCACCCTCAGCGTGGACGACGCGGCCGAGATCCTGGCCGCGGTGAAGCGGCATTTTCCGCAGGTGCGCGAGCCCAAGAAGCAGGACATCTGCTACGCCACGCAGAACCGCCAGGATGCGGTGAAGGTGCTGGCGCCCCAGGTGGACGTGGTGATCGTGGTGGGCAGCCCCACGAGCTCCAATAGCAACCGCCTGCGCGAACTGGCCGAGCGTCTGGGCACGCCCGGTCATATGGTCGACGCGGCCGAGGATTTGAAGCCCGAATGGTTCGAGGGCCGCGCGCGCGTGGGCCTGACGGCCGGCGCCTCGGCCCCCGATGTGCTGGTGCAGGCCGTGATCACGCGCCTGCGCGCCCTGGGCGCCACCACGGTGCGCAGCCTGCCAGGCGTCGAGGAGCATGTGCGCTTCCCGCTGCCCATGGGGCTGGGCGACAAGTCCATGGCCGAGCTGAGTTCCTCCCGATCTTGAAGCGGGCGCTGATCGCTTGAATGCGGCGCCTTCAAACGAGGCGCCGCTTTGCCTTCATAGAATCGAGAGAAGAAAGGATTGGACCCAAATGCTTGATATCACCCTGCTGCGCAAGGATCTGGACGCCGTCGTCGCCCGCCTCGCCACCCGCAAGAACCCGCAGACCTTTCTGGATGTGGAGCGCTACAAGGCCCTGGAGGCCTCCCGCCGTGGCGTGCAGATCCGTACCGAGGAACTGCAGGCGCGGCGTAACAGCCTGTCCAAGCAGATCGGCATGATGAAGGGCAAGGGCGAGGATGCCTCGGCACAGATGAGCGAGGTGGGCGGTATCGCCGACGAGCTGAAGGCCGGTGCCGAGCGCCTGGACGCGATCCAGCAGGAGCTCAACACCATGCTGATGAGCGTGCCCAATCTGCCGCACGAGAGCGTGCCGGTGGGCGCGGACGAGAGCGGCAATGTGGAAGTGCGCCGCTGGGGCACGCCACGGAGCTTCGACTTCGAGGTCAGGGACCATGTGGACCTGGGCGCGCCGCTGGGCCTGGACTTCGAGACCGGCGCCCGCTTAAGCGGCTCGCGCTTCTCCTTCCTGAAGGGGCCGATCGCCAAGCTGCACCGCGCGCTGGCCCAGTTCATGCTCGACACCCAGAGCAACGAGCATGGCTATACCGAGTGCTACACGCCCTATATCGTCAACCGCGAAGTGCTGGAAGGCACGGGCCAGCTGCCCAAGTTCAAGGAAGACATGTTCTGGGTGCTGCGTGGCGGCGATGATGAGGCGGCCGAGCAGTACCTGATCTCGACCTCGGAGATCTCGCTGACCAACACCGTGCGCGAGCAGGTGCTGGACGCCGCCCAATTGCCGATCAAGCTGACCGCGCACAGCCCCTGTTTCCGTTCGGAAGCGGGCAGCGCCGGGCGTGATACGCGCGGCATGATCCGCCAGCATCAGTTCGACAAGGTCGAGATGGTGCAGATCACCCATCCCGAGCAGAGCTATGCGGCGCTGGAGGAGATGGTGGGCCATGCCGAGGCCATCCTGCAGAAGCTGGGTCTGCCGTACCGGGTGCTGACCCTGTGCACCGGCGATATGGGCTTCGGCTCCAGCAAGACCTATGACCTCGAGGTCTGGGTGCCGGCGCAGGGCACCTACCGCGAGATCAGCTCCTGCTCGAACTGCGAGGCCTTCCAGGCGCGCCGCATGCAGGCACGCTTCAAGAACGCCCAGGGCAAGAACGAGCTGGTCCACACGCTCAACGGCTCGGGCCTGGCCGTGGGCCGTACGCTGGTGGCCGTGCTGGAGAACTACCAACAGGCCGACGGCAGCATCACGGTGCCCGAGGTGTTGCGCCCCTATCTGGGCGGTGTCGAAGTTCTGCGCGGCTGAGAAGCGGGCGAAGGCTTGGAAACTGGAAAAAGTCCGCTATACTAGCGGGCTCAACTCGCAGCAAATCTTGTTCAAGATTTGCTGGACACCAGAATCCGGAGAGGTGGCAGAGTGGTTGAATGTACCTGACTCGAAATCAGGCGGACGGAAACGTCTCGGGGGTTCGAATCCCCCCCTCTCCTCCAAGTAGTAAGGAAAAACGGGCCCTAGCGGCCCGTTTTTACTTTGTACCCACGTTTTGTCCCACGATGACGTAGCTGTCTCGTTTGCCGACCCCGGTACACCTCGACCCTACGCGCACCAGCCCCTTCGTGGGAGGTTTCCACCGCCGGTGTAAAGCTGATGATCCCCTGGTCGCGCAGGCGACGTAGATGCCTTGGCGGACTGTCAGCCGGTACTGTTCGGACTCGGTGCCGTTCGCATTGCCTTCTACGAAAACTTCGTAGTAGTCCCCTTCCGAGGTTTTTTTCCAATTTCGGTGTAAAGCTGACCATGCCCTGGTCGCGCAGGCGTTCCATGGAACGCTTGACGCTGTCGTGCCGGGTATAACTATCGCGCTTGCCGCTGTGCCTGAACTCTCGCGTTGCGAGGGTCTGCTCAAAACTGAGCACACGGGGTCTCGTTTCCGGAAACGAGACCCTCCTGGGGCCCGGGTATGAGCTCTTGCGGTGCAAGGGTTCCGAGGCAGAAAGCCTCTCGGCGCTGATCTTGATGTTGCTGTGCCGCTTGGAGAGCAGTTCCGCAATCTCGCGGTGCTCGTGGTCGCCCAGTGGGTGATCCCCAAGATGGACTTCCGATCGGGGGGCTGGTGGATCATCGACGACACCGGCTTCCCCA
>NZ_JBWKPM010000027.1:0-67819 GCF_059418245.1 Roseateles sp. GW821-FHT09B06
GCCGGCGCGAGCGTGGCGGCGGCCGCCTCGGGCAGCAGCGTGACGGGCTTGGGCCGCGGCGACGCGGGCCGGTGGGCCTCCAGCCAGTCCACCAGGCGCTGCTCCAGGGTCTGCGTGCCGCCGCCGCTCGAGAGCCGGGCCAGCAGGCCGGTGTCCAGGCCCAGCGCGATGGCCGCGACGCCGGCCAGCACGGCGGCGCCGACGAGGCGCCGGACCTGTTCGCCGGTGCGCAGCGAGCCCTTCATGCGCGCCAGCAGGCGCCCGCCGAACAGCAGTGCGGCGGCCAGCGAGCTGCAGGCGCCCAGCGCATAGGCGAGCAGCAGCAGGGTGGTGCCGGCGCTGGCACCGTTGATGGCCGCGCCGGTCAGGATCAGGCCCAGGATCGGCCCCGCGCAGGGCGCCCACAGCAGGCCGGTGCCGACGCCCAGCAGCAGCGGCGCCAGCGGGGTCCGGGCGCGCCCGGCGGGCGCATCTTCCTCGCTCAGGCGCGCGCCGAGCGCCACCAGCGGGCGCGTCAGGCGCTCGGCGAGCGAGGGCAGCAGCAGGGTGGCGCCGAACAGGGCCAAGAGCGCGAGCGCCGCATAGCGCCCGTATTCGTTCAGCGTCACCACCCAGGCGCCGCCCACCGCCGCCAGCGTGGCGACGGCGGCAAAGGCCAGCGCCATGCCCAGCAGCAGCGGCAGCCCGTGCGAGGCGAAGGGGCGGTCGGCGCGCGCGAACACAAAGGGCAGCACCGGCAGGATGCAGGGGCTCAGGATGGTGAGCACGCCACCGAAATAGGCGATAACAAGGGTCAGGACAAGCATGGTCGTCGGCCTCTAGAGGGTGATCGTCGGCAGCCGCAGGCGGGCTTCCAGCCCGCCGCCGGCGCGGTTGTGCAGGCTCAGTTCGGCGCCCATCGCCACCGCCAGCTGCTGGGCGATGGCCAGGCCCAGGCCCGTGCCGCCGGTGCTGCGGTTGCGCGAGCCCTCGACGCGGTAGAAGGGCTTGAACACGGCCTCCAGCTGGTCGGCGGGTATGCCGGGGCCGCGGTCCAGCACGCTGAGTTCCAGCCGCTCGGGGCCGGCCCGCACCTGCAGGCGCACGTCGCTGCCGAACTTCAGGGCGTTGTCGATCAGGTTGCTGAGGATGCGGCGCAGCGCGATGGGGCGGGTCACGAGCGGCGCGCCGACCCGGCCCTCCAGCCGCACCGGTTCGCCGGCATCCTCGTAGTCGGCGACCATGCTCTCGAGCAGGGCGTCGGCGTCGATGCGGCAGGTTTCCTCGGTGATGCCGTGCAGCGTGCGCGCATAGCTGACGCCCTCGCGCACCAGCGCGTGCATCGCGGCCAGGTCCTGGCGGAACTTCTCGCGCTCGGGTTCCTTGTCCATCAGGTCGGTGCGCAGGCGCATGCGGGTGATCGGGGTCTGCAGATCATGCGAGATCGCGGCCAGGATCTCGACGCGCTCGGCCATGTAGCCGGCGATGCGCTGCTGCATCGCGTTGAAGGCGCGCGAGGCATAGGCCACCTCGGTCGGGCCGTCCTCCGCGAGCCGATGCGGCTGCAGGTCGGGGCCCAGCTCGTCGGCGGCGGCGGCCAGCCGGGCCAGCGGCCGCGTCACCAGGCGCACGGCCAGCCAGCCGCACAGGGCCAGCACCACCAGCTGGGCCAGCAGCGTCCACAGCACCCAGCTCGACACCGGCATGTCGACGCGCCGGGCGTGGATCAGCAGGGTGCTGCCGTCCGACAGCCGGACATCGAGCCGCAGACGGTCGTACGCCGCGATCCCCAGCTCCATCATCTGCGCGACCTTGAGCACCTCGAAGGGGCGCAGCGCGTCGACCAGCACCGCGGCGAACTGCCGGGCCGTGTCGGACACCGGCGGGCCGCCGGGGTCCTCGCCCTTCTCGCCGTCCAGCGCGAAGCGGTAGTTGCGCCGCTCCAGCCGGGCCAGCCAGGCCGGGCGCTCGGCGGCCGGCAGGCGGTCGAGGATGGCCACCGAGCTGGCGATGTCGCGCTCGATGCCGGCCATCATCAGCTCGCGCAGCGCCATGTCGCGCTCGACGCGGATCGCGGCAAAGGTCAGCAGCTGCGCGCCCGCCAGGCCCACGACGATGATCAGCGTGACGCGGGCGAACAGCGAGCGCGGGGCCAGCCGGCCCAGCGCGCGCGCCACGGCGGCGCCGCTCATGATGCGGCGCGCTCCAGCGCCTGGCGGACGAAGTCCAGCCGGTCCTGGCCCCAGAAGATCTCGCCGTCGATCACATAGCTGGGCGCGCCGAACACCTGGGCCTCGATGGCGCGGCGCGTGTTGTCCTCGTAGCGGGCCTGCACCTCGGCGGCCCGGGCCTGCAATGCGCGCTCGGCCGGCAGGCCGCATTCGGCCAGCAGCTCGGCCAGCACGGCCGGGTCGGCGATATTGCGCTGCTGGGCCCAGACGGCCGCGAACACCGCGCCGGCCAGGCGCAGCGCCGCCTCGGCGCCGTCGTGCAGATCCACCGCGACGATCAGCAGGGCGGCCGGGTGCGGCACGACCGGGAAGAAGGCCGGCTGCAGGTTCATCGGCAGCGCCAGATGCTTGGCGAAGCGCTGCAGCTCGACCAGGCGGTAGGCCTGGCGCTGGGCCGGCCGCTGGGCCAGCGGCACGCCGCCCGAGACCGCGAACAGCGCGTTCAGGTCGATCGGCAGTACCCGCACGGTGGCGCCGGTCTCGCGGGCGATGGCGGCGAAGCGCGCATGCCCCAGATAGGTCCAGGGGCTGTGCGGGGCGAAGTAGTAGTCGATCACGCGGCTCAAGGGATTCTCCGTGGCGGGTTGCGGGTGGGGCGGCGCCGGGGCGGCACTGCACGGACTGGTTTATAGGCGCTGCGGCCCGGTCCGGGGCGATTCCATGTACGGGCGTGTATCCGGGCCGCGCCGGCCACACAGTACTTTTCATTCGGGCCCGGCGCGGCATTCTTGCGGCCCGCGCGCCGCGGCCGCGCTGCTTGTGTATGCCACTGTATCCGGCCCGCGGCGCGCACACAGCGGCATGCAAATCCATGGGAGGCTCGACACATCGCGGATACAGCCGGGCGCTGCAATGGAGGCTCGTCAGCGCGGCATCCCCTTCCGGGCCGCATCCGCA
Source organism: Roseateles sp. GW821-FHT09B06 (assembly GCF_059418245.1). Classification (NCBI taxonomy): domain Bacteria; kingdom Pseudomonadati; phylum Pseudomonadota; class Betaproteobacteria; order Burkholderiales; family Sphaerotilaceae; genus Roseateles; species Roseateles sp. GW821-FHT09B06. The sequence continues at coordinate 3,108 of NZ_JBWKPM010000027.1, forward strand.
AACCGCAACAAGAGCCTCACACCATGATCAACCCCGTCGACCAAGTCCTGTATACCGCCCATACCCGCACCACCGGTGGCCGCGACGGCGCCGGCACCTCCAGCGACGGCGCGCTCGACGTCAAGCTCAGCCCGCCCGGCTCCGGCAAGCCCGGCACCAATCCCGAGCAGCTGTTCGCGGTCGGCTGGTCCGCCTGCTTCATCGGCGCGCTCGGGTTTGCGGCGAAAAAGCTGGAGCTGACCCTGCCGGCCGACCTGCATGTGGACACCGAGATGAGCCTGGTCAAGAGCGGCGAGGGCTACTGCCTGAGCGCGCGCCTCAAGGTCAGCCTGCCCGGCGTGGCGAGCGAGTCCGCCGAGGCCCTGGTGGCGATGGCCCACCAGACCTGCCCCTACTCCAAGGCCACGCGCGACAATATCGACGTCGTGATCGAGCTGGTCTGAGCCGGCGCCCTCGCGCAAGCTCCAAACCCGACAGCGAGAACATCATCATGTCTGACGCAGTCATCAACCCGCAGCGCCGCCGGCTCCTGGGCGGCGCGATCGCCGGCGCCGTGGCCGCCGAGCTCGGCTTCATGGGCACGGCCACCGCCGCCCCGGCCGCGGCGCAGCCGCTCACCCCGATCCGGCAGATCCGTGCCGGCGAGCTGGATGTCGGCTATTACGAGGCCGGCCCCGCCGACGGCATTCCCGTGCTGCTGCTGCACGGCTACCCCTACGACATCCACAGCTATGCGGACGTGGCGCCGCTGCTGGCCGCGCGCGGCTGCCGGGTGATCGTGCCGCATCTGCGCGGCCATGGCAGCACGCGCTTCCTGGATGCCGACAACCCGCGCTCGGCCCAGCAGGCGGCCGTGGCGCTGGATCAGATCGCGCTGCTCGACGCGCTGAAGATCGAGCGCGCCGTGATCGTCGGCTACGACTGGGGCGCCCGCACGGCCTGCATCATCGCGGCCCTGTGGCCCGAGCGCTGCCTGGGTCTGCTGTCGGTGAACGGCTACATCATGACCAATCTGCCGGGCAATCTGCGTCCGCTGCCGGCCAAGGTCGAGCATGGCTGGTGGTACCAGTACTACTTCGCCACCGAGCGCGGCCGCCAGGGCCTGGAGGCCAACCGGCGCGACATCGCGCGCATCCTCTGGAACACCAACTCGCCCAAATGGCGCTGGGACGAGGCGGTCTTCGAGCGCACCGCGGCCTCCTTCGACAACCCGGACTATGTGCAGATCGTCATCCACAACTACCGCTGGCGCCTGAGCCTGGCGCCCGGCTTCCCGCAGTACGAGGCCTGGGAGAAGCGCCTGGCGACCCTGCCGACCATCGGCGTGCCGACGATCACGATGGACGGCGATTCGGACGGCGTCGTGCCGGCGACCGACGGCAAGGCCTATGCCGCGAAGTTCACCGGCCCGCGCTCGCATCGCATCGTCAACGCCGGACACAATGTGCCGCTGGAGGCCCCGCAGGCCTTCGCCGACGCGGTCCTGGAGCTGGCCTCGGCGCGCCGCTGAGTCCGGGCCCGAACGTGTAGGTCTGTGTATTCGGCTCCGGCCGGATACATGGGCATACAAAGCCTGTGCAAGCAGGCCCCGGGCCGGCTACATTGCTGCAGGATTTTCCTCTCGACGGCGCCTGCCGCGCCGCCTGCCGCCATGCTGCCCAAGACTTCCGACCATGTGCTGATCGTCGACGACGACCGCGAGATCCGCGAGCTGCTGAGCACCTATCTGGTGAAGAACGGCCTGCGGGTCGTCGCGGTGCCCACCGGGCGCCATATGCGCGCGGCGCTGGAGGAATCGGGGCCCTTCGATCTGATCATCCTGGATCTGATGCTGCCGGGCGAGGACGGGCTGTCGCTGTGCCGCGACCTGCGCTCGGGCAAGTACAAGGCCATTCCCATCCTGATGCTGACGGCGCGCGGCGACGAGGCCGACCGCATCCTCGGCCTGGAGATGGGCGCCGACGACTACCTGGCCAAGCCCTTCGCGGCGCGCGAACTGCTGGCCCGGCTGCGCTCCGTGCTGCGCCGCACCCGCATGCTGCCGCCGAACATGCGCTCGACCGAGGATGCGCAGACGCTGGCCTTCGGCGAATGGCAGGTGGACACGACGGCGCGCCATCTGGTCGATGCCAGCGGCCTGGTGGTGGCGCTGAGCGGTGCCGAGTACCGGCTGCTGCGCGTCTTCCTCGACCATCCGCAGCGCGTGCTGAGCCGCGACCAGCTGCTGAGCCTGACCCAGGGCCGCGAGGCCGAGCTGTTCGAGCGCTCGATCGATCTGCTGGTCAGCCGCCTGCGCCAGCGCCTGCGCGAGGATGCGCGCGAGCCGCGCTACATCAAGACCGTGCGCAGCGAGGGCTATGTCTTCGCCGCGACGGTCGAGGCGCAGGACTGACGAGCCTCGGCCGCAGGCCGCGCGTCAGCCGCGCCGCCGCGGCGTCGCGGAAAAACGGCTGGTGATGCTGTGGCACTGCGTCGGATGGCGGATCTCGTGCGAGATGCCGCCCATCAGGAAGAGCAGGGCGAACCAGAGCTTGCGCATCGCTGCCATCGCTCAGGACCCGGCGGCAGGCGGCTGGGCCAGCAGGGCCTGGATCTTGGCTTCGGTCTGGGCGTAGCGGCCCTCGCCGAAATGCGAGTAGACGATCTTGCCGTCGCGGTCGATCAGGTAGATGGCGGGCCAGTAGCGGTTGTTGAAGGCCTTCCAGGTCGCGTAGTCGTTGTCCTGCGCGACCGCATGCCGGACCTTCAGCTTGCGGATCGCCTCCTCGACGTTCTTGGTGGACTTCTCGTAGGCGAATTCCGGCGTGTGCACGCCCACCACGACCAGGCCCTGGTCCTTGTACTTCGCGTGCCAGTCCTGCACATAGGGCAGGTGGTTCAGGCAGTTGATGCAGGTGTAGGTCCAGAAGTCGACCAGCACGACCTTGCCGCGCAACTCCGTCATCTTCAGGGGCGGCGAGTTGAGCCAGTTGGAGATCCCCTGGAAGTCGGGCGCCGCTCGCGCGGTCTGGCCGTTCGCCCCACCGGGGCCCGACGGGGCCGCGGCGAAGGCCAGGGCGGCCAGCGATACCGCCGTGGCCGCGACGACGAGGGGGGTGTGGAGTCTGAACTGCATGATGGGAACCTCGGAAAGGGGGCTGTGAGCGCCCGGATGCGTGGATTCTTGGCGATCCAGGCGCGCTTGGGTTCGTTCGGTGTATGTCCGTGTATCCGGGCGGTGCAGTGCCCACACTATGTTTCCTGCGCCGCCCCGGCGGCGGGTCCGGCGTGCCGGGAGCGCCGGGCAAAGCGTTACCGCTGATGCGGGCGGAAACGCCCAAATAGGCGCAAACTTGCGGCCGCCATCAGTGACCAAGGAAGGAGCGCTCGATGACCCCCTCCCCGCAGCAGGAGCCCCTGCCGCCCCGCCCCGCGGTGCTGGACCTGATCGGCAACACCCCGCTGCTGCCGGTGCGCCGGCTCGACACCGGGCCCTGCCAGTTGTTCCTGAAGCTGGAGTCGCAGAATCCCGGCGGCTCGATCAAGGACCGCATCGGCCTGTCGATGATCGAGGCGGCCGAGCGCGAAGGCCTGATCCCGCCCGGCGGCACGGTGCTGGAGGCCACGGCCGGCAACACCGGCCTGGGTCTGGCGCTGGTCGCGCGGGCCAAGGGCTACCGGGTGCAGCTGGTGGTGCCGGACAAGATGTCGACCGAGAAGATCCAGCAGCTCAAGGCCCTGGGCGCCGAGATCCACCTGACCCGCTCCGACGTGGGCAAGGGCCATCCGGCCTATTACCAGGACCTGGCCGCCAAGCTGGCCGCCGAGATCCCCGGCGCCTGGTATGCCGACCAGTTCAACAACCCGGCCAACCCGCTGGCCCACGAGACCACCACCGGCCCCGAGATCTGGCAGCAGATGGGCCACCAGCTCGATGCCGTCGTCTGCGGCGTCGGCTCGGGTGGCACGATCACGGGCCTGTCGCGCTTCTTCGCCAAGGTGCGGCCGGGCCTGGACATGGTGCTGGCCGACCCGGCCGGCTCGGTGCTGAAGGACTATGTGGAGACCGGCAGCTTCGGCGCGGCCGGCTCCTGGGCCGTGGAGGGCATCGGCGAGGATTTCGTGCCGCCGATCGCCGACCTCAGCGGCGTGCGCCGGGCCTACGCGATCGGCGACGAGGAGAGCTTCGCCACCGCGCGCGAGCTCTACCGCGCCGAGGGCATCCTGGCGGGCAGTTCGACCGGCACCCTGCTGGCCGCGGCGCTGCGCTACTGCCGCGAGCAGCAGGAGCCCAAGCGCGTCGTCACCTTCGTCTGCGATACCGGCACGCGCTATCTGTCCAAGGTCTACAGCGATGCCTGGATGTTCGACCAGGGCTTGCTGAGGCGCAAACCCCTGGGCGACCTGCGCGACCTGATCGCGCGCCCGGCCAAGGACGGCGCGGTGGTCAGCGTCGGTCCCGACGACACCCTGCTGACCGCCTTCGCGCGCATGCGCCAGGCCGACATCTCGCAGCTGCCGGTGCTGGACGAGCATGGCCGGCTGGTCGGCCTGCTGGACGAGTCCGACCTGCTGGCCGGGCTGCACGAGGATCCCAGCCATTTCCGCCACCTGGTCGGCGCCGCGATGAACCGCGAGGTGACGACGCTCGCGCCCGACGCGCCGCTGGCCGCGCTGATCGCGCAGCTGAAGACCGGCCTGGTGGCGGTGATTGCCGACGGCAAGGGCGGCTTCCATGGCTTTGTCACCCGCTTCGACCTGCTCAACCATCTGAGAAAGACCCTGACATGAGTCACGATCCCAAGTCTCTGACCTCTCTGGCCTTCGACACCCGGGCCATCCACGGCGGCCAGCAGCCCGACCCGCTGACCGGCGCGGTGATGCCGCCGATCTATGCCACCTCGACCTACCGCCAGCAGAGCCCGGGCGTGCACAAGGGCTACGAGTACGGCCGCACCCACAACCCGACGCGCCAGGCCTACGAGCGCGCCGTCGCCAGCCTCGAGGGCGGCGCGCAGGGCTATGCCTTCTCGTCCGGCCTGGCCGCGATGGCCACCCTGCTGGACACCCTGCCGGCCGGCTCGCACATCGTGGCCGGCGACGATCTCTATGGCGGCAGCTACCGGCTCTTCGAGCGCGTGCGCAAGCACAGCGCCGGGCTTCAGGTGACTTATGTGGACAGCAGCGAGGCCGGCAACGTCGCCGCCGCGCTGCGGCCCGAGACGCGCCTGATCTGGATCGAGACCCCCAGCAATCCGATGATGAAGCTGACCGATCTGCAGGCCGTCGGCGCTCTCGCGCGCGCGCATGGGCAGGCGCTGGCGGTGGCCGACAACACCTTCGCCAGCCCCTGGTCGCAGCGCCCGCTGGAGCTGGGCTTCGATGTGGTGCTGCACTCGGCCACCAAGTATCTGAACGGACACAGCGACGTGATCAGCGGCGTGATCGTGGTGGGCGACGAGCCGCGCCAGGCGGCCGTGCGCGAGCAGCTGGAGTTCCTGCACAACGCGGTCGGTTCGGTGGCCGGGCCCTTCGACAGCTTCCTGGCGCTGCGCGGCCTGAAGACCCTGGCCCTGCGCATGCAGCGCCACAACGAGAGCGCCCAGCAGATCGCCGAATGGCTGGAGCGCCAGGCCAAGGTGCGGCGCGTGCATTACCCCGGCTTGGTCACGCATCCGCAGTACGCGCTGGCGCGCAAGCAGCAGCGCGGCGGCGGCGGCATGATCAGCATCGCGCTGGACACCGACCTGGCCGGCGCACGCCGCTTCCTGGAGCGGGTCGAGATCTTTGCGCTGGCCGAGAGCCTGGGCGGGGTCGAGAGCCTGATCTCGCTGCCGGCGCTGATGACCCATGCCTCGATCCCGGCCGAGCAGCGCGCACGCCTCGGGATCGGCGACGCGCTGGTGCGCATCTCGGTGGGCATCGAGGATGTCGAAGACCTGAAGCGCGACCTGGCGGCGGGGCTGGAGGCATTGTGAGACGCGACCCCCTGGACCTGCAGCACGAGCTGCCGCTGATCGACATCGCGCCGCTGCTGGACCGGACGGTGGTGCTGGACGCGGCCGCGCTCGACGCGATCGCGCTGCAGATCAACGCCGCCTGCCGCGCGCATGGCTTCTTCTACATCACCGGCCATGGCGTGGCGCCGGCGCTGATCGCGCGGCTGGAGGCGCTGAGTCGGCAGTTCTTCGCCCTGCCCGAAAGCCAGAAGCTGCGCTGGCCGATGAGCGAGGGCGGGCGCGCCTGGCGCGGCTATTTCAAGACCGGCGGCGAGCTGACCTCGGGCCGGCCGGACTGGAAGGAGGGTCTCTACCTCGGCACCGAGCTGGCACCGGACCATGAGCTGGTGCGCGCCGGCACGCCGCTGCACGGACCCAATCTCTGGCCCGAGGCCGCGGTGCCGGGCCTGCGCCAGGCGGTGCTGGACTACATGGCCGCGCTGACCGGCGTGGGTCATGCGGTGATGCGCGGCATCGCGCTGAGCCTGGCCCTGCCGCAGGACTATTTCGCGACCCGCTACACCGCCGACCCGCTGCTGCTGTTCCGCCTCTTCAACTACCCGAGCCGGCCCGTGCCGGCCGGCTCCGATGTGCAATGGGGCGTCGGCGAGCACACCGACTACGGCCTGCTGACCCTGCTTCACCAGGACGACACCGGCGGCCTGCAGGTCAAGACCCGCGAGGGCTGGATCGAGGCTCCGCCGATCGAGCACAGCTTCGTCTGCAATATCGGCGACATGCTGGACCGCATGACGCGCGGCCTGTACCGCTCGACGCCGCACCGCGTGCGCCTGAACATCAGCGGGCGCGACCGGCTCTCCTTCCCGCTGTTCTTCGATCCCAACTTCTTCGCCCGCGTGCAGCCCATCGAAGGCCTGCCGCCGGCCGAGGAGGATGCGCGCTGGCGCTGGGACGGCGCCAGCGTCCACGCCTTCGAGGGCAGCTACGGCGCCTACCTGATGGCCAAGGTCGGCAAGGTGTTTCCGGAACTGGGCCGGCAGGTGCTCTGAGCTCAGGCCCGGGGGTAGAGGATCATCTGGGTGCAGCGGAACAGCGCGATGGTCTTGCCGGTCTCGCGGTGCGTCACCACGGCGTCCCAGACCTGGGTGCTGCGGCCGTCATGCGCCAGCGTGGCGACGACCTCGATCAGGCCCTCGAGCGCGGTGCCCAGGTGGTTGGACTTCAGCTCGACGGTGGTGAAGCTCTGCGCGCCCTCGGGCAGGCTGGCGATGCAGCCGTAGCCGCAGGCGGTGTCGGCCAGGGTGACGACGCTGCCGGCGTGCAGATAGCCGTTGGGCGCCATCAGATGCGGCGCCACCGGCAGCTCGGCGCGGATCCGGCCGGGCTCGGCCTGGGTGATGACGATGCCCAGATGGCCGGGCAGCTTGGCAGCGCCGCGGGCGTTCAGTTGTTCGGGGGTGACGGTCATGGGTGGGTCGGAATGCCGAGGTTGCGATGGCGGTCATTCTGCCCAGGTATATGCTGCCGCGCGCGCAGGCGGGTATGCGCCCCGCCGAGGAGTCGTGCCATGGCCATCGAACGCTGGGGATCGCTGTCGGTCGCGGATCACATCGATGCGGGCGCGCTGGCCGCCAATGTGCTGCTCTACGACCGGCTGGTGCTGCCGGTCATGTCCGGCCAGCCCGACCGCGACGAGCGGGCCTACTGGGAGCAGCGCGGCTGGGCCCCTGAGCTGCAGCGCCGGCGCCTGGACCAGCTGGAGGAACTGGCGGTCTGCCGGCCCTGGAACGCCGCGCGGCGCGCGGAATTCCAGAGCCGCAGGGCCCAGCTGCTGGCCGAGCGCGCCGACGCCCAGCATGTCGACAGCCATGCGATGACCCGCCGGATCCTGGCCCAGGAGCAGGTGCTGGAGAAGCTGGCCGGCGTGCAGCATGTCGAGGTGATCGCGGCCTACAACTCGGCGGCGGCGCTGGCCGCCGATTTCCATCTCGATGCGCCCCGGGCGCATGTGGCCGCGCAAGCCTGGCTGCTGAGCCGCCGGCTGGCCGTGCCGGCGCTGGCTGCGGCCGACGATGTGGACGACATCCTGCGCCAGGCCTGCGAGCTCTCGCGCAATGCGGCGTTCCGGGCGCACCGTGCGGCCCTGTTCGACTGGCAGGAGACGATGGCGCGCAAGGGGCTGCCGCCGGACGCGGCCGTGGCCTTGCTGGACGAGCTGACCGGCGTCTACAACGCGGCGGTGCAGGCGGCCTGGGCCAAGGTGCGCTGGAAGTTCGCCTTCACGCTGTTCGGCATCGGCCTGGGCTTCGCCACCGGCGGGGCGATCGGCGCCGGCGCCTCGGCGGCGCTGGCCCTGGTGCAGTTCGCCACGCTCGACCTCGACCCGGTCGTCGAACCGGGCCGGGCCGCGCCGGTGGCGATGTTCCACGACATCCGCTCCCGCATGGGCTGGGGCCTGGCGCCCGCCTAGCCTCGGGGCGGTAATAGAACGCCAGGGGAAACGCCGATGTCCGGGGCGCGGCCCTTGAAATGCGACTGTATTGGCGTGCAGGGGACTCCGGCGCTCAAACGCTGTGTTGACCGAGGTCCTATTCCGGCGACACCGCGAGCTCATCGCAGCGCCGCACCAACTGCTGCACCAGGGCCAGCGTGGTGGCCGAGGCGCCGGCCGGGTGGTGCAGGGCCAGTCGCATCGGATGGCGGGCCGGCAGGCCGTCGGCCTCGCCCAGCACGCGATGGCCGGCGCGTACGGCGCGTTGCGGCAGCAGGCTGATTCCGAGGCCGTCGGCGACGGCGGCCTGCAGGCTGGCCAGGCTGCCGCTGCAGTAACCGATATGCCAGCGCAGGCGCCTCACATCGAGCGCCTCGAACATCTCCTCGCGGTACAGGCCGCCGTCCGGGAACACGGCCAGCGGCAGCGGGTCGCGCTGCAGGCAGGGGTGCTGGCGGCTGTCGACCCAGACGGCCTGCTCGGGCCAGGAGCGCAGGCCTTCGGCGCGTCTTTGCTTGGCCAGTATCACGTCGTAGTCGCCACGCTCGTAGCCGGCAATGAGGTCGGCGCTCAGGCCGCTGCTGACGGACAGGCGCAACCCCTCGCGCTGGCGGGCGAAGGCCGACAGCACCGGCGTCAGCAGCGCGCCGGCCAGGTCCTCGGGCACGCCCAGCCGTATCAGCTCCAGCGGCTCGGTCTGCTGGCTCATCGCGGCGCGGGCCTCGGCGCCCAGGGCCAGCAGGCGGCGCGCATAGCCCAGCAGGCGCTCGCCGGCCTGGGTGGTGCGGACGCGCCGCTCGCTGCGGTCCAGCAGGATCTGCCCGGCCTCGTCCTCGAGCCGACGCAGCTGCTGGCTGACGGTCGACTGGGTCAGGTGCAGGGCCTGGGCCGCGCGGGTGAATCCGCCGGACTCGACCACCGCGACGAAGGCGCGCAGCAGCTGCGGGTCGTACATATGTATTCACTTATCCACTGAAGTGGATGCGATTATTTAATTTCAGAATCGTGTGTGCAATCACTATTCTTCCCGGTCATGGGGCGGCATGGCGCTGCCCGAAGGCGGCACAGCGATGAGTGGTGGAAACAGTTTGATGGCAGCACTGATGATGACGACAGCGGCGGCGGTGGCCGCGCCGGCCTACGCGGTTTCGGAGGGCGAGCTGCTGGTGATGGCGGCCGAGGCGGGCAACACCCCGACCGTGCAGCGGCTGCTGGACAACGGCGCGGACATCGAGCAGCGTGACGCCAGCGGGCGCAGCGCCCTGCTGGCGGCCACCCATGGCAATCATGTCGCGACGGCGCGGCTGTTGATCGAGGCCGGCGCCAACGTCAACGCCAAGGACCGCATCGAGGACAGCCCCTATCTGTTTGCCGGTGCGCGTGGCCATCTCGAGATCCTGCGCCTGACCCTGGCCCATGGCGCCGATCTGAAGAGCACCAATCGCTACGGCGGCACGGCGCTGATACCGGCCTGCGAGCGCGGCCATGTGGCGACGGTGCGCACCCTGATCGAGGCCGGCGTCGACGTCGATCATGTCAACCGGCTGGGCTGGACCGGCCTGCTGGAGACGGTGATCCTGGGCAACGGCACGGCGCCCTATGTGGAGATCACCGCGCTGCTGATCGCCGCGGGCGCGCGCCTGGATCTGGCGGACCGCGAGGGCGTCACGGCGCTGGCGCATGCGCGCAGGCTGGGCCAGGGCGAGGTCGTGGCCCAGCTCGAAGCGGCGGGGGCGCGCTGATGGGGGCCGGTTTGAGCCGACGCGGCCTGCTGGCCTGCGCGGCGGCGCTGCTGGCACTGGCGACGGCGCGCGCCGCGGCCGGCGCCGAACTGCCGGACCTGCTGCTGCGCAATGTCATGGTCATCGATGTCGACGACGGCCGACGCCTGCCGCAGCGCGACATCGCGATGCGTGCCGGCCGCATCGTCGCCATCGTCGCGCACGACGCCGCACGACCGCTGCCGGCGCGCACGACGGTCGATGGCACGGGCAAGTTCGCGATTCCGGGCCTGTGGGACATGCATGTGCACTTCGGCGGCGGCGAGGCGCTGATCGAGGAGAACCGCAATCTGCTGCCGCTCTATCTGGCGCATGGCATCACCGCGGTGCGCGATGCGGCCGGCGATCTCAGCCCCAGCGTCTTCCAGTGGCGCGACGAGATTGCCGCGGGCCAGCGCCTGGGCCCGACGATCTTCACCTCGGGGCCGAAGATCGAGGGCATAGGCTCGATCTGGCCCGGCGACATCGAGGTTGCGACGACGCAGCAGCTGGATGCGGCGCTCGACCAGCTGCAGCAATGGCAGGTCGACTTCGTCAAGATCACCGACGACAAGCTCTCGCCCGAGCTGTTTCTGCAGGCCCTGGCCAAGGCGCGGGCGCGCGGCCTCAAGACCTCGGCGCATATCCCGATGGTGGTGCCGGTGGCCCAGGCCAGTGCCGCCGGGCTGGGCTCGATCGAGCATCTGGCCTATGCCTACAAGGCCGGTGCGCCGAACGAGGCGGCGCTGAGCGAGCGCTTCAAGGCCGGCGAGCTGAGCAGCCAGCAGCTGTGGGCCGAGGTCGCGGCCAGCTTCGAGCCGGCGGCCGCCAGCGCGGCCTACCGGCAACTGGCGGCGCATGGCACGGCGGTCACGCCGACGCTCAACGGCAGCCGCGTCATCGCCTATCTGGATCAGGACGACCATGCCGCGGATGACTACCTGAAGTACATCGGGCCGGGTCTGCAGGCCACCTATGCCGGGCGCGTGGCGCGCGCCCGCAAGGACGATGCGGCGGCGGTCAAGCGCCGCCACCAGCGCTTCGAGCGCATGGCGGCGATATTGCCGCTGCTGCAGCAGGCCGGGGTGAAGATTCTTGCCGGCACCGATGCCGGTTTCCTCAACTCCTACAACTACCCCGGCATCGGCCTGCACGAGGAGCTGGCGCTGTTCGTGCGCTACGGCCTGACGCCGCTGCAAGCGCTGCAGGCCGCGACCCGCAACGGTGCCGAGTTCCTCGGCCGCGGCGCCAGCCACGGCAGCATCGCGGTCGGCAAGGTGGCCGATCTGCTGCTGCTGGAGGCCGACCCGCTGCAGGACATCAGGGCGACGCGCCGCATCGCGACGCTGATACTCGGCGGCCAGGTGTTCGACCGCCGCGCGCTGGACGCCATGCTGGAGGATGTGCGCCGGCGCGTGGCGGCAGCGACGCCGGCGCCGCGCTGAGCGCGCTGAGCGGGCGTCTGCCGCGGCGGGCCAAGGTCCTTACTTACCGACATTGACCCAGCGCACCTCCAGCCAGTTGTCGGCGCGGTGCACCACGTCGACATTCTTGCGTGCGGCCCAGGGGATGAACTGGCGGTGCAGCGGAATGTAATGCACCTGCTCGGCCTGGCGCTGGAACACCTTCTTGATGATGGCCTTGCGCTTCTCGGGGTCGGCCTCGACGCTGGAGGCCGCGACCAGGGCGTCGAGCTCGTCGTCCCTGAAGTTGCCGCGGTTGTATTCGCCGACGCCCTTCTCGCCGCGGTTGCGGTAATGCGAGGTGAAGATGCTCTCGGGGTCGGTGATCGAGCCGCCCCAGCCGAACATATAGATCGAGGTGTCGAGCTTCTCCACCTTGTTGAAGAACTGCGCCTTGGGCTGCGCGTTGACCTTGGTCTTGATGCCGATCTTGGCCCATTGCGAGGCCAGGGTCACGCAGATGCGCTCGTCGTTGACATAGCGGTTGTTCGGGCAGTCCAGCTGCACCTCGAAGCCCTGCGGGTAGCCGGCGTCAAGCAGCAGCTTCTTCGCGGCATTGAGGTCATAGGGCAGGCGCTTCTCGATCTCGGGATCGTTGAAGCTGCCCAGCGGCGAGGGCACGACCGCGCCGGTGGGCGCGGCCTGGCCGTTCATCAGCTTGTCCTTGATCGTGACGATGTCGATCGCCTGGTAGAGCGCGCGGCGCACGCGCTGGTCCTTCAGCGGGTTCTTGCCCTTGACGCTGCTGTAGAGCAGCTCGTCACGGCCCTGGTCCATGCCGAGGAAGATGATGCGGTTCTCCGGGCCATTGATGATCTTGACGCCCGGCGTGGCGGCCAGCTTCTCGAGGTCGCGCGGGGCGGGGTCGAGCACGAAGTCCACCTCGCCGGAGACCAGGGCCGCGGTGCGGGTGGCGTCGCTCTTGATCGGCGTGTAGTCGATCTGCTGGACATTGCCCTCGATCTTGCCCCAGTAGTTGGGGTTGCGCTTGTAGACCGTCTTGCTGTCCGGCGCGCGGCTCACCAGCTGGAAGGGGCCGGTGCCATTGGTGTTGAAGGCGGCGAAGCTTTCTTCCTTGTTGGCGAAGTCCTGGGTCTTGGTGGCCTTGTTCTCCTCGGCCCAGGCACGGCTCATGATGTAGAGCGTGTTGATGTGCTCCAGGAAGATCGGATTCGCCCTGGGCAGCGTGAATTCGACGGTCAGGTTGTCGATCTTCTTCGCCTCGCCCAGCGCATTGGCGTAGACGGCGATCTGCGAGCTGGGCTGCTTGGCGCGCTCGAGCGAGAACACCACGTCGTCGGCGGTGAGGGGCTTGCCGTCGTGGAACCTGACGTTCGGGCGCAGCTTGAAGGTCCACTTCAGCGCGCTGTTCTGCTTCCACTCGGTCGCCAGCTGCGGCACCAGCTTCAGGTTCTTGTCGCGCGCGACCAGGAACTCGTAGACCTGGCCGTTGAACACATTGGTCAGCGACTCGTTCTGCGCATAGGGGTCCAGGGTCAGCGGATCGCCGGCGCCGGCCCAGCGCAGGGTCTGGGCCGGGGCGGTTGTGGCGGCGGCCAGCAGGGCCAGGGCGAGCAGGGTTCTTTTCTTCTTCATCATCAAGACGGCAATTCCCGGTGTGATTGGTCGGCCGTGCGAGTCTACGCACAGCCAGCGGTCAAGACCCCACGCATTGCAACAATGCTTATGCGCTGGGTGGAGATCCTGGGCGCAGGGCGAACGCAAGCCTGCCCGATACTTGGGGTCTTTGCTCCTCCTCTAGAGTCGCGGCGAGGCCGCGCTGCCGCGCGTCCCGGCCCTGACCCACCCTCCGATGACCCTGCTCCGTTCGCTCCTGTCCCGGCTTGCCCTGCTGAGCCTCATCCTCCTCCCCGGCATGGCCCTGGCCCAGGGCGCCGTGGTCACGACCGAGCAGGTGCGCGCCGAGTTGGTGGCGCATGCGCCGGAGGGCGTCGAGGCCGGCAAGCCCTTGTGGCTGGGTCTGTTGATCAAGCACCAGCCGCATTGGCATACCTACTGGAAGAACCCCGGCGACTCGGGCCTGCCGACCCGGCTGGACTGGCAACTGCCGGCGGGCGTCACGGCCGGCGAGATCCAGTGGCCGGTGCCGCAGCGCCTGCCGGTGGGGCCCCTGGTCAACTATGGCTACGAGGGTGAGCTGCTGCTGGCCGTGCCGATCACCGTCGGCCCCGAGTTCAAGGGTGAGACCCTGGACATCAAGCTGATGGCCGACTGGCTGGTGTGCAAGGAGGTCTGCATTCCCGAGTCCGGCGAGTTCGCGCTGAAGCTGCCGGCCGCCGCCGCGACCGCCGGCCATGCGGCGCTGTTCGGCCAGGCCCGGGCGGCGCTGCCGCGGGCGCTGCCGGCCAAGGTGGCCGCCCGGCTGGACGCTCGGAGCCTGCTGCTGGACATCGAAGGCCTGCCGGCCGCCTGGCGCGGCAAGACCTTGCTGGCCTTCCCGGAGGAGGCCGGCGTGTTCGACCATGCGGCCGCGCCCGCCCAGCAATGGGATGGCGAGCGCCTGAGCCTGACCCTGCCGATCTCGGCCCAGCGCAGCGAAAGTCCGGCCCAATTGGCCCTGGTGCTGCGCCCGGCCGGCCCGTCCGATGGACCCGATGGAAGAGGCGGCCGCGTCGGCTATGCGCTGGCCGCCTGGCCGGCGACCCCAGGCGCCGCGCCCGCGCCGGCCCTGCAGCCGGCCGACGCAGCCGCAGCCGCAGCAGCGCCCGCGCCGGCCCCGATCGCGCTGGCCCTGCTGCTGGCCTTTGCCGGCGGCCTGCTGCTGAACCTGATGCCCTGCGTGTTCCCGGTGCTGTCGCTGAAGGTGCTGGGCTTTGCCCAGCATGCCGGCGAGCGCCGCCTGCTGCTGGCCGGCGGCCTGGCCTACACGGCCGGCGTGGTGCTCTCCTTCCTGGCGCTGGCTGGCCTGCTGCTGGTGCTGCGCTCGGGCGGCGCGCAGCTGGGCTGGGGCTTCCAGCTGCAGTCGCCGTTGTTCGTCGCCGGCCTAGCCCTGCTGTTCGGCCTGATCGGCCTGAACCTGCTGGGCGTGTTCGAGATCCGCGCGGTGCTGCCGGGCAATCTGGCCGGCGCGCGCGCCGCCAACCCGGTGCTGGACCATGGCCTGACCGGGGTGCTGGCGGTGGCGGTGGCCTCGCCCTGCACCGCGCCCTTCATGGGCGTGGCCCTGGGTGCCGCGCTGACCCAGCCGGCCCCGCAGGCGCTGGCCATTTTCGCTACCCTGGGCCTGGGCATGGCCGCGCCCTATCTGGCCGTCAGCCTGTGGCCGGGTCTGGCGCGCGCGCTGCCGCGCCCGGGGGCCTGGATGCGCCACTTCAAGATCCTGATGGCCTTTCCGATGTTCGCCACCGTGCTGTGGCTGATGTGGGTGCTGGGCCAGCAGGTCGGCATCGACGGCGCGATCGCCCTGCTGGGCCTGCTGCTGGCCGTGGCGCTGGCGGCCTGGGTGTTCGGCGCGCCGGATCTGCAGGCGCGCGGCCGCACGGTGTTGGGCGGCCTGGCGCTGCTGATCCTGGCGGGCACGGCCTGGTGGGCCTGGCCGGCGCTGCGCGAGGCGCCGGCGGCCGCGGTGCAGGCGGAGGCCCAGGCCCAGGCCGGCGGCTGGCAGCCCTGGTCGCCCGACAAGGTGGCCGCGGCCCAGGCCGAGGGCCGCATGGTGCTGGTGGACTTCACCGCGGCCTGGTGCGTGACCTGCCAGTTCAACAAGCGCAGCACATTGGCCGACGCGCAGCTGGTGGCCGATATGCGGGCCAGGAACGTGCTGCTGCTGCGCGCCGACTGGACCCGCCGTGACGCCGCGATCAGCCAGGAGCTGAGCCGCCTGGGGCGCAGCGGCGTGCCGGTCTATGCCGTCTACGCGCCGGGCGCTGGCGCGCCCAGGCTGCTGCCCGAGATCCTCAGCGTCGCGCTGCTGCGCGACGCGCTGTCGCTCTGAGGGGTTCCCGACCGATCGATCCTCAACCCTCACTCTCAAGGAGGCTTGTATGAAGCAATGGATGAGCGCAATCGCATTGGGCCTTGCCGCCATGGCCGCCACCGGTGCCGCCCAGGCCAATGCCGTCGTGGGCCAGGCCGCGCCGGCCTTCAGCATCACCGACAGCCAGGGCAAGACCGTCAGCCTGGCCGACTACAAGGGCAAGCATGTGGTGCTGGAATGGGTGAACCCCGGCTGCCCCTTCGTGCAGAAGCACTACAACAGCGGCAATATGCCGTCCACCCAGCAGGGCGCCACCGGCCAGGGCGTGGTGTGGCTGGCCGTCAGCTCGACCGCCAGGAGCGCCAGCGACTACAGGCCGCCGGCCGAACTGGAGGCCTGGATGAAGAGCAAGCGGGCGGCCCACAACGCGACCCTGATGGACGATGACGGCAAGCTCGGCCGGGCCTATGGCGCGCGCACCACGCCGCATATGTACCTGATCGATCCGGCCGGCAAGCTGATCTATGCCGGCGCGATCGACTCCAAGCCCACGGCCAACGCGGCCGACATCAAGACCGCGGTGAACTATGTGAGCCAGGCGGTGGGCGAGGCCCTGGCCGGCAAGCCCCTGAGCCAGCCGACCTCGACGCCTTACGGCTGCTCGATCAAGTACGCGGGTTAAAAGGACCACCCCCTACCGGCTGCGCCGGCCCCCTCAAGGGGGCCGAAGCCGGACACGAACAGTCCTGAGGACTGTTCGTGCCTGCTGAGGGCCAGGGCCTCCGGCCTTGGCGAGCCCGTAGGACCGGCAAAGCCGGATCCTCGGGCTCCGCTGGAGGGGCCGCGGCCCTGCGGGCGCGGTCCGGGGGGCTTAAGCCTTGTCGTCGCCGGAGGCCTGGCGCGGCGGGCGGTTCTTCTGGCCACCGCCGCCACCTTCGCGCCGCGGCGGGCGCTGGCCGCCATCGCGGCGACCTTCATTGCGCCGGTCATGGCGGCGCTCGCCCTGCGGCTGCGCTGCGCGGCGGATGCGGTCTTCCTCGGCTTCCTGCTTGGCGATCTCCAGCAGGCCGTCCAGCTCTTCCTCCGCCACGCCCTTGAGCGCGCAGAAGTTGGCACGCGTCAGCGTGGTGGTCTGGAAATCGCGCAGCAGCGCTGCGCGGTTGCGGCGCTGCTGCTGCTCGAGCGCGCGCCGCTCCTCGACGATGCCGCGGCGGCGTGTCAGTTCGGCAACGGCGGCCTCGCGGTGTTCGGCGCTCAACTCGCCGGCGGGATTGCCGTCGAGGTCGAAGCGCTCGCTGGCCTTGCTCAGCGCGATCAGGTAGCCGGTACCACCGGTGTAGCGGCGCAGCACGGCCGACAGCAGCTGCTTGCTGAACTGGCCCGGAGCGCGCTCCTGGATGTCGGCCTGGATGCGCAGCTTCAGGGGCTTGTGGGCGCCATCGAACAAGGCAGGGAACAGGGCCTTGAGCTGCTGCAGGGCGGCGGCCGGGGTCATTTCGACGGCGGCTTCGGTGCCGGGGTTCGGGGAGGACGACATAAGAGGAACGTGGTTCGAGAAACCGAATCGCGATAGAAAAGGAAAGGCTGGATTGTGCCTACTGTGGCGCGCCGGGCGCAAACCCCAGCGGGCCGCAGATGCGATTGCGCCCCGCCTGCTTGGCGGCGTAGAGCAGGGCATCGGCCTCGGCCAGCCCGTCCTCCAGCCTGGCGTGGCGCGCCAGATCGGACAGCCCCAGGCTGGCGGTGACCGCCAGACCGGGCGCCAGCGCCGCCCAATCGTGCCGCTCGATGGCCTGGCGCAGGCGCTCGCAGATCTGCCAGGCATCGGCCAGGGCCACGCGGTCCAGCATGATCAGGAACTCCTCGCCGCCGTAGCGGGCGGCCAGGTCCTGGGCGCGGCAATGGGCCTGCAGCAGCGTGCCGAACTGGCGCAGCGCGCGGTCGCCCATGGCGTGCGAGTGGCGGTCGTTGATGGCCTTGAAGTGGTCCAGGTCGATCAGCGCGACGCACAGCGGCTGGCCCTCGCATCGGGCGGTCCCGAAGCGCAGATCCAGATGGGCGTCCAGGCTGCGCCGGTTGGCCAGGCCGGTCAGCGCGTCCTGCAAGGCGTCACGGCCCAGCGCCTCGGCGCGCAGGGCCAGTTCCTCGTTGGCCAGGCGCAGCGCCTGGGCCTGCAGCCGCTCGGTGGCGGCCTCGGCCAGCGCGCGTTCGGTCTCCAGCCGCACCGCCAGCGCCTTGGCGCGCTGCTGGGCGCCGTTCAGCGCCAGCTCGCTGCGCAGCGCATGAAAGCGCTTGTAGAGCGCCAGCGCCGGGGCGAAATCGCCGGCCTGCTCGGCCAGCGCGGAGGCCAGCTCGTAGAGCGGGATCAGCAGGCTCTTGGCGCGCGCCTGCTCGCCGATGGCCAGCCCCTCGGCGGCGATGGCGCGGGCCTGCTCCAGATCGCCGGCTTCGCGGTACATCAGCGCCAGGTACTGGGCGCGCTGCACCTTGCTGCCCTGGTCGCCGCTCTGCTGCGCCAGCTGCAGCTGATGCGCGAAGGCCGCGTGCGCTTCGGCGCGGCGCCCCAGCAGGGCCAGCGCCGCGCCGCGGTTGCTGTGCGCCACCACCTGGATGCTCTGCATGCCGGCGGGCTCGGCGATCGCCAGCGCGGCATCGTTGAAATCCAGCGAGCGCAGCAGGGCGGCCTCGGCCGCCTCGGCATGGCCGTCCAGCAGCAGGGCCTCGCCCAGGTCCAGCTCATGGCCGGCCAGGTTGGCGCGCGTGATCGCGCGCATGCGCGGCCGGCCGGCGCGTTCGGCCAGGCCCAGCGCGCGCTGGTGCCAGTCCAGCGAGGCCTCGTTGTTGCCGAGCTCGCCGTAGACGATGCCCAGCAGGTTCATCGCGTCGTACAGCAGTTCCTCATCATCGCCGGCCTGGCAGGTGGGCAGGGCGGCCTCCACGTCGATCAGGGCCTGGTCGTTGTCGCCGACGCTCCAGCTGGCGCGGGCCGAGGCGACGCGGCTGCGTGCCTGCAGCATCTCGTCGTCCAGCGACTGGCTGAGGGTCAGGGCACTGGCGGCATGGGCGGCGGCCTGGCTGTGCTCGCTCTGGCGCTGGGCGGCATGCGCCAGCAGGACATGCGCATGCACCTCGGCCGGCAGGTCGTCGGCGGCGCGGGCGCGGTCCAGCAGCAGGGCGGCCAGGCGCCGGCATTCGGCCCATTGCTCGGCGCCATAGGCATGGCGGGCGGCAGTCAGCAGATCGGGCAGCGCTGGAGCCGGTGCGTTGGGCGGCAGTGGATGGCAGGCGGTCGTCGGCACGTCGGGCCGATGATAGGGCCCGCAGTGGCCGGGCCGCTGCATCGCAAGGGCCCGAAACTGCTCAGGTCGTGTGATCTTTGGGTTTGGCGCAGGCTGGTTTGCAGATCAGCTCGGTGCGGCCCAGCACGCGCTTGGATTGCAGGCTGCTGGGCGGGCGGTGTTTGCCGCATTTGAAGCAGGAGCGGGTGTGGCCGCTGCCGAGGAAGGGCGAACCGCCCAGCTTCGACTCATAGCGCAGCCCGTCGTCGCTCACGCTGGTGAAGGTGTCTTTGCTCATTGTTGTGCCCGCTCCGGTTCACATATCCCTCTGCGAAGATATTAGGCCGGGCGCGCGAGACAACGCTATCTCGCTTGTACCCATGTGATGTCATAAACCACGTGCAATCTGTCACGATATGGGAATGACGGGCCGGCCAACGCACAATCGCGCCTTCCGCCGAGCGGCGGCATGATTCCCCGGACGAGATGGCCAAACTGTTTTTTCGCTATGCCGCAATGAATGCCGGCAAATCGACCGCGCTGCTGCAGGTGGCACACAACTACGAGGAGCGCGGCCATCGGGTGCGCATCTTCACGGCCCAGTTGGACGACCGCTACGGGCGCGGCCATGTCACCTCGCGCCTGGGGCCGCAGCGCGCGGCCGAGGTGTTCGGCGAGGCCACGGATTTCCTGGCCGAGAACCGGGCGCAGCCGGGCGTGGCCTGCATCCTGGTGGACGAGGCGCAGTTTCTCGCCAAGGCCCAGGTCTGGGCCCTGCACGAGCTGGCGCATATCCACAATGTGCCGGTGATCTGTTACGGGTTGCGCACCGACTTCCGCGGCGAGCTGTTCCCGGGCTCGGCCACGCTGCTGGCGCTGGCCGACGAGATGGATGAGATGAAGACCATCTGCGACTGCGGCCGCAAGGCGACGCTGAACGCGCGCCTGGACGCCGACAACCGCCGCATCACCGAGGGCGCGCAGGTGGAAATCGGCGGCAATGCCCGCTACCGGGCGGTCTGCGGGCGCTGCTTCAGGGCGAACTGACCCACCCCCTATGCGCTCCTCTACGCGCTTCCGCCCCCTCAAGGGGGCGAGCGAGCCGCTTACTTCTGGGCGAGTTGCTCGTCCAGTTCCTTGCAGCTGGGTGCGCAGACGGGCTGGGACTTGCCCAGCAGCTTCTTGGACTTGAGCATGGCGCGCGGCCTGTGCTTGCCGCACAGGAAACACGACATGGTGGCCGCTCCGAACGAGGAGGTCGCCGCGAAGGGCGAGCCCGGTGCTTTAGAGCGGTAACGCAGACCATCCGCTTCGATGGTGGTTTTAGTACTGTCCTTGGCCACGCTGGTCCTGTAGTGAGGAGGAGAAGAAATGCCTGCGACGGCGGGGCGGCTGCTGGACGCCGGGCGGCGCCGCAGACGCTATTTTCGTCGATTCCGACCGTCGCGCCCTGAGACCGGTATTTTCCATCATGCGGGCGCATGCCGGAATGAGGGTTCTCGGCGGGCCGTTCAGCGTCCGTTGAAGCGCGGCGCGCGCTTCTCCTGCCAGGCGCGCACGCCCTCGGCCAGGTCCTCGGAGGCGTTGGCGCGGGCGATGTCGGCGGCCAGTGCCGCGGCATCCAGCCGCCCCGCGGCAATCGCGTTCAGATGCCTCTTCATGCCCAGCAGGGCCAGCGGCGCGGCCGCCAGCAGGCGCTGGCACAGCGCGTCGACCGCCTGCTGCAGCGCCGGGCCGTCATCCAGCAACTGATCGAGGAAGCCGCAGTCGCGCATGGCCGCGGCGTCCAGCGTCTGGCCGGCCAGCAGCACCCGCTTGGCGGCGGCCAGGCCCAGGCGGTTCACATAGCGCTCCAACCCGCCGCGATAGAAATGCAGACCCAGGCGCGCGGCCGGCACGAACATTTCACAGGCCCGCGTGCCGAGGCGGAAGTCGCAGGCCAGCGCCAGGTCGGTGGCGCCGCCATAGACGCCCCCCTGGATGGCGGCCACCGTCACCGGCCGGGCGTTCTCCCAGGCATTGGCCAGGGCCTCGAACAGCGCGCCGGCGTCGACGCCCGGCACCGCGTCGATGTGGAAGCCGCTGCAGAAATGCCTGCCCTGGGCGTCGAGCAGCAGCACGCGCACGCCCGGATCGGCCTCGATGCGGGCCAGATGCCGGGTCAGGGCCTGCAGATCGCCCAGTTCGAGCCGGTTGGCCACGCGCGGGCGCCGCAGCGTGATGCGGGCGAATGGGCCTTCGACCTGCAGCAGCGGGAGTTGGTGTTGGGAATCTGGCATGGCGGACATGGGCGCAGTCTAAGATCCCGGCCCGCACCACCGTGTCTCTTGCCGCCCACGAGGCCTTTCCTGAAAACGCCCATCCTGCGCTCCTCGCTGCTTGCCCTGGCGCTGCTTGTCCTGCCTCAAGCCCGGCTGGCGGCGCAGCCCGAGCTGCGTGTCGTGGCCGGCGAGTACCCGCCCTTCATCGGCGCGCAGTTGCCGGGGCAGGGACCGATGAGCGTCGAGATGCTGCGCCTGCTGCGGGCCGCCGGGGTGACGCCTAGGCTGTTGCCGCTGGTGCCCTGGCCGCGCGCGCTGGCGATGCTGCGCTCCGGCGAGGCCGAGGTGAGTTACGGCTGGGGCCTGGCGCCGGAGCGCGAGGCCGAGTTCCTCAGCAGCCGGCCCTTCTTTCGCAGTCCGCGCAAGTTCTTCGCGCTGGTGGGGCACAAGCCGTACATCGACGCCGACGATCTGGCGGGCAAGAGCCTGTGCCTGCCCCAGGGCTACACGCTGCCGCCGGAGATCGCCCCGCTGTGGCACCGGCGCGCGTTCCGCCTGGAACGGCCGGCGACGGCGCCCGCCTGCTTCCGGATGATGCAGGCCGGCCGGGTGGACTATTTCTTCCAGGCCGAGCCGGTGGGGCGTCTGCTGATCGAGCAGGCCGGACTGGGCGGGCAGATCCGGCCGGCCGCCAATGTCGTGGGCCAGGCCGAATTCCACATCCTGGTGCCGCGCCAACTGCCGGGCGCCGCCGCCCTGATCCAGCGCCTGAACGAGGTGATGGTCGAGCCGCCGCGGGCCGCCGGCCGCTGAACGCCGGCCTGCGAAAACAATTTCGACCGACTGGTCGGACGAAATTTGCGCTTTGTCAATGCGGCCTCGTACTAAGGGCTTTCCCCCGGTTTTTGTTTAGAGTGAAACGCAAGAAGCCGGCCCGAGCCGGCATGGCGGTGCGGAGACAGGCATTCATGGACTTCACGATTGCGAGCATCCTGGCGCTGGACGGCGTGACCAACGGGGCGATCTACGCCCTGCTGGCGCTCAGTCTGGTGCTGGTTTTTGCGGTGACGCGGGTCATCTTCATCCCCCAGGGCGAGTATGTCGCCTTCGGGGCGCTGACGATGGCGGGGCTGCAGCTGGGGCAGACGCCGCTGACCATCTGGTTCCTGCTGGCGATGGCCGTCGGCGTGGCCGTGCTGGACCTGTGGGCCGGCTGGCGCGCCGGGCGGCCGCTGGCGGGCCTGCTGGGCACGGTGGGCATGGCGGCGGCGCTGCCGCTGGCGATCGGCCTGCTGGCCCTGTGGGCCGCACCGCTGAAGCTGCCGCTGCTGCTGCAGGCCCTGCTGACCCTGGCGATCGTGACGCCGATGGGCCCGCTGGTCTACCGCCTGGCCTACCAGTCGCTGGCCGACGCTTCGGTGCTGGTGCTGCTGATCGTCTCGATCGGCGTGCATTTCGCGCTGACCGGCCTGGGCCTGGTGTTCTTCGGCGCCGAGGGCTCGCGCAACCCGAGCTTCTGGGATGCCAGCTTCAGCCTCGGCCCGCTGTCCCTGTCGGGCCAGACCCTGATCATCATCGGCGCCTCGCTCGCGCTGATCGTGCTGCTGTGGCTGTTCTTCGAGAAGAGCCTGTACGGCAAGGCGCTGCGCGCCACCGCGGTGAACCGCCTGGGCGCGCGCCTGATGGGCATCTCCAGCACGGCCGCGGGCAAGCTCTCGTTCACGATGGCGGCCTTCATCGGCGCGCTCTCCGGCCTCTTGATCAGCCCGACCACGACGATCTTCTATGACAGCGGCTTCCTGATCGGCCTGAAGGGCTTCGTCGCCGCGGTGTTCGCGGGCCTGGCCAGCTATCCCGGCGCGGCGGTCGGCGCGCTGCTGGTGGGCCTGCTGGAGTCGTTCAGCTCCTTCTGGGCCAGCGCCTTCAAGGAGGTGATCGTGTTCACCTCGATCCTGCCGGTGCTGCTGTGGCGCTCGCTGCGCGATCCCCATAAAGACGAAGAGTGACATGAGCGACCACCCCCTACGCGCTTCGCGCGCCCCCTCCAGGGGGCGACATCGGCAGCCCGGCAAGGCCGGATCTGCGGTGTCCGCTCGGACGGCTTCGGCTGGTGCAACGAGATTGCCGTGCAGCGGCATGGATGACTGAAATGCGCAAGTTCCTTCCTTTGGCAGGCGCCGCCCTGCTGTTCGCCCTGCCCGTGCTGCCGGTGCCGGAGTTCTGGATCACGCAGCTGAACTACATCGGCCTGTTCGCGCTGGTGGCGCTGGGCCTGGTGCTGCTGACCGGCGTCGGCGGCCTGACCTCCTTCGGCCAGGCGGCCTTCGTGGGCCTGGGCGCCTACACGACCGCGGTGCTGAGCACCAGCTACGCCGCCTCGCCCTGGCTGGCCCTGCTGCTGGGCCTGCTGATCACCGGCCTGGTGGCCCTGGTGCTGGCCCTGCTGACCTTGCGCATGTCGGGCCACTACCTGCCGCT
The DNA here is from genome assembly GCF_059418245.1 of Roseateles sp. GW821-FHT09B06. Lineage (NCBI taxonomy): Bacteria > Pseudomonadati > Pseudomonadota > Betaproteobacteria > Burkholderiales > Sphaerotilaceae > Roseateles > Roseateles sp. GW821-FHT09B06. The sequence continues at coordinate 26,712 of NZ_JBWKPM010000027.1, forward strand.
GGCCACGATCGCCTGGGCGCTGAGCCTGAATTTCTCGATGGCGAACATGGACTTCCTCGGCAAGTACGACGGCATCCAGGGCCTGCCGGCGCTGCAGTTCCTGGGCTGGAGCCTGCAGGACGGCCGTTCGATCTACTACCTGATCTGGGTCATCGCCATCCTGGCCGCCTTGGGCGTGCGCAACCTGCTGGACTCGCGCCCGGGGCGCGCCATCCGCGCGCTCAACGGCGCGACCACGATGGCCGAGGCCATGGGCGTCTCGACCTTCCGCTACAAGGTCGTGATCTTCGTGCTGGCGGCCCTGCTGGCCTCGGTCTCGGGCTGGCTGTTCGCGCATTTCCAGCGCACCGTGAACCCCAGCCCCTTCGCGCTGAAGATGGGCATCGAGTACCTGTTCATGGCCGTGGTCGGCGGCGTCGGCACGGTCTGGGGCGCCTTCATCGGTGCCGGCGTCGTGAAGATCATCGAGGACCAGCTGAAGGAAGTGCTGCCGGTCCTGCTGGGCAGCAACGGCAACTTCGAGATCATCGTGCTGGGCGTGGTGCTGGTGCTGATGCTGAAGTACGCGCCCAAGGGCCTGTGGCCCTATGTCGTGGCCTTTGCCGGGCGCTGGCTGCCCGCCGCCGCGCGCCAGCGCGACTGGCTGGACGCCGCGCCGCTGGCGGCGCGCGACAAGCCGCGCCTCGGCGAGCTGCTGCTGGACGTGGACAAGGTCAGGAAGCAGTTCGGCGGCCTGGTGGCGGTCAATGATGTGTCATTCCAGATCCGCGCCGGCGAGATCGTCGGCCTGATCGGCCCGAACGGCGCCGGCAAGTCCACCACCTTCAACCTGGTCTCCGGCGTGCTGTCGCTGACCAGCGGCGCGGTGGCCTTCCGCGGCCAGGCGGTCGGCGGCCTGGCCTCGCGGGAGATCGCGCGGCGCGGCATGTCGCGCACCTTCCAGCATGTGAAGATGATCGCCGACATGACGGTGCTGGAGAACGTGGCGCTGGGCGGCTATCTGCGCAGCACCAGCGGCACGGCGCGCGCGATGCTGCGGCTGGACCGCGACGAGGAGAAGCGCCTGTTCAAGGAGGCCGAGCGCCAGCTGCTGCGCATCGGCATGGGCGACAAGATGTTCGAGCTGGCCGGCAACCTGGCCCTGGGGCCGCAGCGCCTGATGGAGATCGCCCGCGCGCTGTGCACCGATCCCGCGCTGCTGCTGCTGGACGAGCCGGCCGCCGGCCTGCGCCACAAGGAGAAGCAGGCCCTGGCCGAGGTGCTGCGCCAGCTGAAGGGCGAGGGCATGAGCATCCTGCTGGTGGAGCACGACATGGAATTCGTGATGGGCCTGACCGACCGCATCGTCGTGATGGAGTTCGGCACCAAGCTGATCGAGGGCTCGCCCGAGGAGGTGCAGGCCAGCCCTGCCGTGCGCGCCGCCTATCTGGGAACGGAACACTGACATGGCCAACGATCTGCTGAACGTCACGGACCTGCATGCCGGCTATGGCCGCGCCGAGGTGCTGTCGGGCCTGAACCTGCGCCTGCCGCAGGGCGCGGTCGTGACCGTGATCGGCCCCAACGGCGCCGGCAAGAGCACCACCCTGAACGCGCTGATGGGCGTGCTGCCCGCCAAGGGTCAGGTCTTGTTCGGTGGCGAGGACATCTCCGCGCTGACGCTGGAGGAGCGCGTGATGAAGGGCCTGGCCCTGGTGCCCGAGAAGCGCGAGCTGTTCACGACGATGAGCGTCGAGGACAACCTGGTGCTGGGCGGCTTCCGACCGATGAAGCTGGGCCAACGCGACTGGCGCGAGGGGCTGGAGCAGGTCTACCGGCTGTTCCCGCGCCTGCAGGAGCGCCGCGCGCAACTGGCCGGTACGCTGTCCGGCGGCGAGCGCCAGATGCTGGCGGTGGGCCGCGCGCTGATGAGCCGCCCCAAGGTGCTGATGCTGGACGAGCCCAGCCTCGGCCTGGCGCCGCTGATCGTCAAGGAGATCTTCCGCATCGTCGCCACCTTGCGCGACACCGGCGTCTCGATCCTGCTGATCGAGCAGAACGCGCGCGCTGCGCTGGAGGTGGCCGACTACGGCTATGTGCTGGAGACCGGCGAGATCGGCCTGGAGGGGCCGGCGCCCGAGCTGGCGCGCGACCCGCGCGTGATCGAGACCTATCTGGGCGCGGCCAAGAAGGCCGCGGCCTGAGGCCGTGTCGGCCTAGTCCGACAAGCGAATCCGGCCCGCGCCGATGCGGGCCGCGCGGGTGGCGCCTTAGCCTTTCGCCCATCGATGGCCGCCTCCGGCGCCATCAAGGACAAGGAAAGGCTTTGGCATGAACCCTACCCGCAATTCCCTCTTGATCGCGGCCGCCGCCGCGGCTCTGCTGGCCGGCTGCGGCCGTCAAGACCAGGAGATCATGGCCGACCCGCCGGCGGCCGGCGTGGCGCCCGCCGCCGCCCCGCAGTCGCCCGCCGATGCCGCCATCACGGCCGATATCCAGGCCAAGTTCGCGGCCGATGCCGAATTGAGCCCGCTGGCCATCCGGGTGCGCACCCGCGACGGCCTGGTCGAGCTGGACGGCAAGGCGCCCGATGCCAAGGTGCGCGACCATGCCACCCGCGTGGCCGCCAAGGCCAAGAACGTGCTGAGCGTGGACAACCACATGGCGGTGCCGCGCAGCAGCTGATCGGCGCGCGGCGGCTCAGGCCTGGCCGGGGCAGCCGTCGGCGCCGGCCGCGAACATCTGCTGCGCGCGCCGCGTGACCTCCTCGGGCGTCGGGTCCTCGATATGGGTGGCGACCATCCATTTGTGGCCATAGGGGTCGGTGATCTGGCCGGCGCGGTCGCCCCAGAACTGGTCCTGCACCGGCATGTCGAGCTTGGCGCCGGCGGCCACGGCGCGCTCCACCGCCGCATCGACGTCCGGCACATAGACCACGCTGCAGGAGCCCGAGCCGCCCAGGCTCAGCGGGCTCAGCGCGCCGTATTGCGGGCGCTCCTCGCTGAGCATGAAATGCGCCGGGCCGACCGTCATCTCCGCATGCATCAGGCCGTCCGGCGCGTCCAGGCGCAGGCCCAGCTTGGCGCCGAATACCCGCTCGTAGAAGCTCAGCGCATCGGCCGCGCCGCGCACCGTCAGGTAGGGGATGGCGCCGTTGCCGGGCGGCACCGGGTCGACCGCCGTCGGCGCATGGGGGGCCTGCTGCGCGGCGAGGCGCTCGCGCTGCCGCTCTTCCTGCGCGCGCAGCTCCGGCGTGAATTCGGCGCCGAAGTCCTCGGCCTCGAAGACCTGGCGCAGTTCGATCTCGCAATCCTGCTCCATCGGATTGGGGCAGCGCTTGATCCATTCGATCGCTTCGTCGCGCGACTTGACCTGCCAAATCCAGAAACCGGCGACCAGCTCCTTGGTCTCTGCGAAGGGGCCGTCGACAACGCGGCGCTCCTTGCCGCTGAAGCGGACCCGCGCACCCTTGCTGCTGGGCTGCAGGCCCTCGCCGGACAGCATCACGCCGGCCTTGATCAGTTCCTCGTTGAACTGGCCCATCTCGGTGAGCAGGCGCTCACTCGGCATCTTGCCCGTCTCGCTGTCGGCGGTGGCCTTGATCATCACCATGAATCGCATGTCGTCTCTCCTGAAAGGTTGCGGGGCAAGGCAGCTTGTGCCTCCTTGCCACGACGTGCAAGCCCGGCCGGAATCGACAGGCAGACAAGGAAATCTTGGAGGGATCCACGCAAGACCCAAGGAGTTTGTCATGCCCCGCAGCACCTGGAGCGCCAAGCGCGAACGTCAGTACCAGCACATCAAGTCCGCCCTCGAAGCTCGCGGCAAGAGCGAGGACCTGGCCGAGGAGATCGCCGCCCGCACGGTCAACAAGGAGCGGGCGCGGCATGGCGAGTCCCTGAGTGCCAGTCGCAGCTCGCTGGAGGACATCTCCTCGGGCCAGCGCGGCGGTCTGCGCTCGCACCGCGGCGAGGGCGGGCGCACCTATGCCCAGCTCTACAACGAGGCCCGGCAGCGCGGCCTCAAGGGGCGCTCCGGCATGAACAAGGCCCAGCTCGAGCGGGCCCTGCGGCATTGAGCTGGCTCAGCCCTGGGCTTCGAACAGCTCCACCGCCCAGTCGACGAAGACGCGCAGCTTGGCATTGAGGTGGCGGTTGGCCGGGTAGAGCAGGTGCAGCGGATGGCGCTGGCGCGTCCACTCGTCCAGCAGCGGCACCAGGGCGCCGCTCTGCAGATGGGGGCGGGCCATGAAGGCGAAGGTCTGGCCCAGCCCCAGGCCGGTCAGCAGCGCGTTCAAGTGGGCCGTGCTCTCGTTCACGGCCAGGGTCGCCGGGCCGCGGATCTCGATCTCGGGGTCGTCCCCACGCTTGAAGTACATGGGGAAGGGGCGGCCGGTCAGCGACGAGAAATACTGCAGCAGCCGATGCGGCCCCAGCACCATCAGCTCCTCGGGATGGCGCGGCCGGCCATGGCGGCGCAGGTAGTCGGGGCTGGCGCAGGTGACGTACTCCAGTTCCGTCAGATGGCGCGCCACCAGCGATGAATCCGGCAGCGCGCCGCCGCGGATCACGCAGTCCACCCCCTCGCTGATCAGATCGGTCGGCCGGTCGCTGACGCCCAGCTCCAGCTGGATGTCGGGGTAGCGCGCCCGGAAGTCCGGCAGCGCCGGGATCAGGATCAGATTGGCCAGCGAGGAGCCGATGTCCAGGCGCAGCCGGCCCCGGGGGCGCGCGCGCGTGTTGGCCGCCGCCGCGTCCATGTCCTCCAGCTCGCTGATCAGGCGGATGGCGCGCTCGTAATAGGCCGCGCCCTCGGGCGTCACCGAGACGCGCCGCGTGGTGCGCTGCAGCAGCTTGGCACCCAGATGCGCCTCCAGGTTCTGGATCAGCTTGGTGGCCGTGGGCTTGGGCAGGTTCAGCGAATCGGCCGCCTTCGCGAAGGTGCCGGCCTCGGCAATGCGCACGAACACGCGCAGGGCAAGCAACTGGTCCATCTCGGGCTCTCCTTCCCATCATCAAGCATCGATTATTTATCGTTGGAAATTGACAAATGGTTTTCTGAAATATCCATTAAGCAATGAGCCTGTCCATGGTTCGCCTGCCGACGCATCGCCTGGAGAACCCGGACGGCAGCATGGCCAGAGCTCGTGAGCCGGATCGCCCTGGTTGCCGGCGGGCGCGCCCCGGGGGGCGATCAGCGCCCGGCGCGGCGCCGCAGCTGCCGCTCCAGCAGCGCGAACAGGCCCTCGATCAGCAGGGCCAGGGCGGCGGCGGGCAGGGCGCCGGCGATCAGCAGCTGGTGGTCGTTCAGCGCCAGGCCGGTGACGATGCGCTCGCCATAGCCGCCGGCGCCGATGAAGGCGGCGATCGTCGCCGTGCCCACCGCGATGCTGGCGGCGGTGCGCACGCCGGCGAGTATGGTCGGCAGCGCCAGCGGCAGCTCGATCAGGCGCAGGCGCTGCCCGGCACTCAGCCCCAGGGCCTGGCCCGCCAGCTTGAGCCCGCCCGGCACCTCGGCCAGGCCCACGCAGGTGTTGCGCATGATGGGCAGCAGCGCGTAGAGCGTCAGCGCCAGCAGGGCCGGCAGCGCGCCAATGCGGTCCACCAGCGAGATCAGCGCCGCCAGCAGGGCCAGCGAGGGCACGGTCTGCAGCATGCCGCAGGCGCCCAGCATCAGGCCGCGCGGCCCGGCATGCGGGGCCACCCAGGTGGCCAGCGGAATGCCCAGCAGCGCCGCCAGGCCCACCGAGGCCAGCACCAGGGTCAGGTGTTGCGCGGTGAGCCGCGCCAGATCGGCGCCGAACAGCTTGGCGGTGAAGCCGCCGCCCGCGCCCGGACTCGCGGACTGGCTCTGGCGGCCGGCCAGGAAGTCGCGCGCGATCGCCTCGAAGCCGCGCCCCTGCAGCTCGGCCTGGGCATTCATCGCGATCATCGCGCGCTCGTCGATGCGGCCGGCCAGGCCCTGCAGCGCGGCCCAGGCCGCGGGATGGCGCTGCGGCAGGTCGAGCCGGTACAGCAGCAGCGCGTCGTAGCGCGGGAAATAGGCGAGGTCGTCCTCCAGCACCCGGAGCCCCAGATGGTCGATCTTGGCGTCGGTGCTGTAGATGTCGATCACGTCGACCTGGCCGCCGGCCACCGCGTCGTAGGCCAGGCCGTGATCCAGTCCGGTGGGGCGCTGCGGCAGGCCATAGCGCCGGGCCAGGCCGCCCCAGCCGTCGCTGCGGCCGATGAACTCGTTGGAGAGGCCGAGCCTCAGCGTCGGATGGCGGGCCAGGTCGGAGAGCCTGGCGATGCCCAGCTGCCGGGCGCGCTCGGCCCGCATCGCCAGCGCATAGCCGTCGTTGAAGCCCAGCGCGACGTCCACGCCCAGGCCAAGGGGCTTCAACTGCGCGCGCATCGCGGCCAGGTTCGAGGGCCGGTCGTTCTTCAGGATCTCCTGGTCGATGGTGCCGGCGTACTCGGGATAGAGATCGATGCTGCCGTTGCGCAAGGCCGCATAGACGATGGCCGTATTGCCCAGGCCGGCCTGCACCTCGACCGGGCCGTGGCGCTGCGCGGTCTGGGCCAGCAGCTGGGCCAGGATGTAGCTTTCGGTGAAGCGCTTGGAGCCGATCTTCAGCGGTTCGGCATGGCCGGCGGACAGGGCCAGCAGCAGGCCGAGGGCAGGGAGCAGGCGACGGAGCATGGCCGCAGCATCGGTGATGCCGCGGCCTGCGGTCAAGCCGCGGCGCCGGCGCTCAGAAGCCCCAGGCGAAGGGGTCTCCGGGCTGGAACACCAGCGTGGCGTCCAGGTTCACATGGGCGCGACCGCGGATCGTCGGCAGGATGCGGCCGTCGGCGTCGGCCCGGTAGCTGGCCTCGAACACGCTGCCGATCACGCTCTCCTGCCGCCAGGCTTGGCCGGGCGCCAGCTTGCCGTCCGCGGCCAGGCAGGCCAGCTTGGCGCTGGTGCCGGTGCCGCAGGGGCTGCGGTCATAGGCCTTGCCGGGGCAGAGCACGAAGTTGCGGCCCTGGTGGGAGGGATCCTGCGGCGGGCCGAGCAGCTCGATATGGTCGATCTCGGCGCCCTCGGCGCCCTCGGCGCCGCCGATGCCCTGCTCGCGCAGGGCCTGGCGCAGCGCCCAGGACAGCTCGGTCAGCGGCTCGACCTGGTCCGGCCTTAGTGCCAGGCCATGGTCCTCGCAGAGGAAGAACCAGTTGCCGCCCCAGGCCACGTCGCCATGCAGCGTGCGATCACCGAGGCGGACGGGGACCTGCCTGGCCAGCCGGTAGGCCGGCACGTTGTCGATGGCGACGCTGCCGTCCTCGAACAGGGTGGCGCGGATGCGGCCGACCGGGGTCTCGATCAGGTGCTCGCCGGGGGCGATGCGGCCCAGGTAGGCCAAGGTGGCGATCAGGCCGATGCTGCCGTGGCCGCACATGCCCAGGAAGCCGACGTTGTTGAAGAAGATCACGCCGGCCGTGCTGTCCGGCAGTTCGGGCTCGCAGAGCAGGGCGCCGACGATCACATCCGAGCCGCGCGGCTCGTTGACCACGGCGCGGCGCCAGGCATCGTGCCGCGCGCGAAAGCGTGCCAGGCGTTCGGCCATCGAGCCGCCGCCCAGGTCCGGGCCGCCGGCCACGATCACGCGGGTCGGTTCGCCGCCGGTGTGGGAGTCGATGATGCGGGTGCAGGGGTTGGCGGTGTTCATTCGATGACGGCTTGAGCGAACTGGCGCAGATAGTCCATCAGCGCATCGCTGGCCTGGGCGGCGGCGTCGCCGTCGCCGGCCGCGATTGCCTCGGCCAGCACGAGATGCCGCTGCGCCCCCTGGCGGATGTCGCCCTGGTGGCGGTAGGCATACCAGAAGCGCCGGCACTGGATCACCATCGGCACGATGGCGGCCACCGCGAAGGGGCTGCGGCAGGCGGCATGGTTGACGCGGTCCAGCGCCTGGTCGGCCTCCATATAGCCGGCCAGGTCCTCCTGCTCGCTGGCCCGCACCATCGCGCGGGCCTGGGTCAGCAGGGCCTCGCGCTGGTCGGGCGCGGCGCGGCGTGCCGAGGTGGTGGCGATCAGACGCTCCAGCACGCGGCGCGCCTCGATCAGGTCCAGGTGTTCGGCCAGCATCAGGTCGCCGACGCGCAGGCCGCGGCGCGGCAGCTGCACGATCAGGCCGTTGGACACCAGGCGCATCAGGGCTTCGCGCGTGGGCGTACGGCCCAGTCCGGTGCGCTCGATCAGCTCGGCCTCGACGATCGGCGCGCCGGGCCTGAGCTGCAGGGTGGCGATCATGGTTTCCAGGGCGTCGTAGGCCTGGTCGGCCACGCGGCGCTTGGGGTCGCTGGGTTCGGTCATGTCGCCATCATCGCCGGGTGGGACGGAGCCCAAGCGCGCGCATCTTGTTAATATATTTGTAGAATATTTTTTGAATTGACGCCTGTCAACCCCACATGGCTGGGCGTGGCGGAGTGCCCGGGACGCCCGCTTACAATCCAACGTTCTTCCGTCCGCGCCAGGACGGGCTTCATCAAAGGGATACCGACGTGTTTATTTCCAACGCTTTTGCCCAGGCCGCTCCGGCCGCCACCGGCGGCACCGAGTCCAGCTTGCTGAGCATGCTGCCGCTGGTGCTGATGTTCGTGGTGCTGTATTTCGTGATGATCCGGCCGCAGATGAAGCGCCAGAAGGAGCACAAGGCCATGATCGAGGCGCTGGCCAAGGGCGACGAGATCGTCACCGCGGGCGGTCTGCTGGGCAAGGTGGCCAAGCTGGGCGAAAGCTATGTGACCCTGGAAGTGGCCACGGGCGTGGAACTGCAGGTGCAGCGCTCGGCCGTGGTGCAGGTGCTGCCCAAGGGCACGGTCAGCAAGTAAGCCGCCCAGCGAGCGCTCGCTGGCGAGACTCCGGACGGGCCGTCCTCGGCCCGCCCATCCAGCCCGGCACCCTGCGGTGCCGGCTCCCGTTTCAGGCCCCGGCCTGAGAGGACGTCCCCATGAACCGTTATCCGCTGTGGAAGTACGCGATCCTCGTCATCGCGCTGCTGATCGGCACCATCTACACGCTGCCCAACTTCTTCGGCGAGGCGCCGGCCGTCCAGGTTTCCAGCGGCAAGGTCACCGTCAAGGTCGATAGCGGCATGGTGGGCCGGGTCGAGCAGGCCCTGAAGGAGGCCGGCATCCAGGCCGACTTCGTGCAGTTCGACGGCAATTCGGTGAAGGCCCGTTTCGGCGACACCGACACCCAGCTGAAGGCCAAGGACATCATCGGCAGGGCGGTCAACGCCGACCCGGCCGACCCGAGCTATATCGTCGCGCTGAATCTGCTGTCGCGTTCGCCGCAATGGCTGACCAGCCTGCATGCCTTCCCGATGTACCTGGGCCTGGATCTGCGCGGCGGCGTGCATTTCCTGATGCAGGTCGACATGAAGGCGGCCCTGACCAAGAAGGCCGAGGCCCTGACCGGGGACGTGCGCAGCCTGCTGCGCGAGAAGAACATCCGCCATGCCGGCATCAGCCGCGATGGCAACAATGTGGTGCTCGCCTTCCGCGACGTCGAGACCATGAATGCCGCCCGCGGCGTGCTGACCGACGTCATCACCGACGTGCAATGGACGCCCGCCCCGCCCGGCGCCGAGCCCGGCCTGACCGGCAGCCTGAAGCCGCAATCGCTGGTGGCGGTGCAGGAAGCCGCGCTGAAGCAGAACATCACGACGCTGCACAACCGCGTCAACGAGCTGGGCGTGGCCGAGCCGGTGATCCAGCAGCAGGGGCTGGACCGCGTGGTCGTGCAGCTGCCGGGCGTGCAGGACACGGCCAAGGCCAAGGACATCATCGGCCGCACCGCCACCTTGGAGCTGCGCATGGTGGACGACAGTGCCGAGGCCCAGGCGGCCCTGAGCGGCTCCGGCCCCGTGCCCTTCGGCACCGAGCGCTTCATCGACCGCGGCTTCGGGCCCATCATCGTCAAGCGCCAGGTGGTGCTGACCGGCGACAACCTGAACGACGCCCAGCCCGGCTTCGACGAGAACCACAACCCCTCCGTGAACCTGAAGGTGGACGCCAAGGGCGCCCGCATCATGAAGGAGGTCTCGCGCGAGAACATCGGCAAGCGCATGGCCATCATCCTGTTCGAGAAGGGCAAGGGCGAGGTCGTGACGGCGCCGAACATCCGCAGCGAGCTGGGCAACAGCTTCCAGATCACCGGCGCGATGACCACGCAGGAGGCCAACGACACCGCGCTGCTGCTGCGTGCCGGCTCGCTGGCCGCGCCGATGGAGATCATCGAGGAGCGCACCATCGGCCCGAGCCTGGGGGCCGAGAACATCGCCAAGGGCATCTCCTCGGTGGTATGGGGTTTCGCCGCGGTGGCCGCCTTCATGTGCGTCTACTACATGCTGTTCGGCCTGTTCTCGGCGCTGGCGCTGGGCTTCAACCTGCTGCTGCTGCTGGCCGTGCTGTCGATGCTGCAGGCCACGCTGAGCCTGCCGGGCATCGCCGCGATCGCCCTGGTGCTGGGCATGGCGATCGACGCCAACGTGCTGATCAATGAGCGCATCCGCGAGGAGCTGCGCGGCGGTGCCAGCCCGCAGGCGGCCATCCATGCCGGCTATGAGCGCGCCTTCGCCACCATCCTGGACTCCAACGTGACCACCTTGATCGCCGGCGTCGCGCTGCTGGCCTTCGGCTCCGGCCCGGTCAAGGGCTTCGCGGTGGTGCATTGCCTGGGCATCCTGACCTCGATGTTCTCCTCGGTGGTGTTCTCGCGCGCCCTGGTGAACCTCTGGTACGGCCGCCAGAAGAAGCTGAAGTCGCTGGCCATCGGCCAGGTCTGGAAGCCCGAACCCGACGCGCCCAAGGCCTGAGCAGGAGACAAGACATGGAACTGTTCCGCATCAAACGGGATATCCCGTTCATGAAGCACGCGTTGATCTTCAACGCGATCTCCTTCATCACCTTCGCCGTGGCCGTGTTCTTCCTGGTCACGCGCGGCCTGCATTACTCGATCGAATTCACCGGTGGCACGGTGATCGAGGTGGCCTACCCGCAGGCGGCCAACATCGAGAAGACCCGCCACACGATCGAGCAGATGGGCTTCGGCGAGGTCCAGGTGCAGAACTTCGGCAGCTCGCGCGACGTGATGGTGCGCCTGCCGGTGCGCTCGGGCGAGAAGCAGACCGAGGTGGTGGACAAGGTGTTCGCCGCGCTGTGCAAGGCCGAGTCCGGCGGCATCAGTCAGCACCAGCAGGTCACCGACAAGGGTGAATCGGTCAGCAAGCAGATCTGTACGGCTTCGGCGGCCGGGGCCGCCCAGGCCGAACCGATCAAGCTGTCGCGCTCCGAGGTGGTGGGTCCGGCGGTCGGCGAGGAGCTGGCCTGGGATGCCGCCAAGGCCCTGCTGTTCACCGTGGTGGGCATCGTCATCTACCTGGCGATCCGCTTCGAGTGGAAGTTTGGCGTGGCCGGCATCATCGCCAATCTGCACGACGTGGTCATCATCCTGGGCTTCTTCGCCTTCTTCCAGTGGGAGTTCTCGCTGGCGGTGTTGGCGGCGGTGCTGGCGGTGCTGGGCTACTCGGTGAACGAATCGGTGGTGATCTTCGATCGGGTGCGCGAGGCCTTCCGCAAGTACCGCAAGATGAACACCCATGAGGTGATCGACCACGCGATCACCTCGACGATGAGCCGTACCTTCATCACCCACGGCTGCACCCAGCTGGTGGTGCTGTCGATGCTGATCTTCGGCGGCCCGACCCTGCACTACTTCGCGGTGGCGCTGACCATCGGCATCCTGTTCGGCATCTACTCCTCGGTGTTCGTGGCCGCGGCGCTGGCGATGTGGCTGGGCGTCAAGCGCGAGGATCTGATCAAGGGGCCGATCAACAAGGAAGATCCCGATGATCCCAACGCCGGGGCGGTGGTGTAGAGTCTTTTGCATTCCACGCACCGCCTGAACACGCCTACATGACCACCGCCCGCAACCAAGCTCTGGCTTCGCAAGCGCGGCGTGTCTATATCGAGACCCTGGTGCACGGTCTGGCGCCGGCGGTGGGCCTGTTCAACGAGGCAACACGGCAGCTGATGCTGCAGTCGGCCGAGCACGCGGTGGTCGTGGCGCGCCGCGACAGCGTGGGCGTCTGGATGCGCCAGGGGCCGGCCTGGCTGGCGGCTTGCATCGCCGCGCTGCGGCGTGCCGCGACGCCCGGCCCGAGCGCGACGCGCAGCGGCCAGTCGGTGGGCGGTAACAGCGTGCCGGGCGTGCTGTCCCTGGTCGATGACGACACCATCGAGCGCGAGATCATCGCCTCGCGCCTGGCCCTGGCCATGATGGACAAGGCCTCCTGGGAATTCACCGACCTGCGCACCCGCATGCTCGAGCTCGAGGGGCGCGACGAACTGCCGGCCCAGGACCTGCTGCGCGCCAATGTGGTGGCAGGCATCGCCCTCGACACCTGGTACCGCAGCGACATGGGCTCTTCCGAGTGGCAGATGCTCAAGAGTGCCGTGCATGCCGAGTTTGCCCTGGTGCTGGGCGAGGCCTATCACGAGACCAACCGCTGGTTGATCGAGCAGGGCGTGATGCCCGAGGTCGACCTGCGACCCTTCATCCGTCGAACCACCGACGCCGGCGGCATGGGCGCGCGCATCCAGGCCGAGACGGGCGGCAGCGGCCAGGAAGAAACCCCCTATATGGCGCGCCAGGTGATGCCGGTCGAGGCTCAGCGCAGCCAGGCCAGCGCCGCGGCCGACGAGGTGCTGCAGTTGCTGCAGCGGGTGGTGAGCCGGCAGGTGCCGGGCTTCGGTGGCGTGGATTCGACCGCCTCCGGCGGCATGTCGCCGGACTCCCGCCCCTCCCTGGCTGGCTTGGGCGGTGCCTCTTCTTCTAGGGCCCATGCGCCGACGGCGCCGCTGCCGAGCCTGCCCGGCCTGCATCAGTATTCGGCCTCGCCGCGCCTGACGGCGGCGATCAACCATGCGCAGGAGGCGCTGGTGCGCCGCAGCGCATTCGCCAGGGGTGGCGACGTGGAGCTGCCGCCGCTGCAGCAGCTGGAGGAAATCCAGTCGCGCAGCCAGGCCTTCAAGCAGGTCTTGAAGCAGGCGGCCGATTCGCCGGCCGAACGCGCCACCATCGAGATTGTCGCCCTGCTGTTCCAGAGCATCCTGATGGAAGAGCGCATCCCGGCCGCGGTGCGGGTCTGGTTCGCGCGCCTGCAGATGCCGGTGCTGCGCGTGGCGGTGTCCGAGCCGGACTTCTTTGCCGCCGCCGACCATCCTGCGCGCAGCCTGATCGACCGCATGGGGGCCTGCGTGATGGGCTTCAATACCTCGTCCGCCGCGGTGGGCGATGCGCTGGAGCGCGAGATCAAACGGATCGTGCAGGTGGTCGAGGCCTATCCCGACACCGGTCGGCGCGTCTTCCAGACCGTGCTGGCCGAGTTCGAAAAGTTCCTCGATCATTACTTCGAGAACGAGAACCAGGCCTCGATGAAGGGCGTGTCGCTGGCCCAGCAGGTCGAGCAGCGCGAGACGCTGGCGATCCAGTACACCATCGAGCTGCGCAAGATGCTCAACGAGGTGCCGGTGCAGGACGGCGTGCGCGAATTCCTGTTCCATATCTGGGCCGACGTGCTGGCGGTCACCGCGGTGCGCACCGGCGCGCAGTCCGAGGAGACCAAGGCGATGAAGCGCGCCGCGGCCGACCTGATCTGGTCGGCCAGCGCCAAGGTCTCGCGCGAGGAGCGGGCCGAGGTGATCCGCCGCCTGCCGCCGCTGCTGAAGACGCTGCGCGACGGCATGGGGCATGCCGGCTTGGCGGCGCCCAAGCAGGATGAGCAGATCCGCGCGCTCAACAACTCGCTGGCGGCGGCCTTCACCGCCAAGACCGCCTCCATTCCGCGCGAGCGGCTGGACGAGCTGATGGACCAGCTGCAGGCGCTGGACGCCCTGCTGCCCGAGGCCGGCGGGCTGGAGATCAACGAATCGCTGGTGCGCGACCTCTCGGGCCACGAGAGCGAGGATCTGGAGGTGGTGGCCGAGGGCGGTTCGGCGCCGACCCCGGCCATGCTGGCCTGGGCCAAGGAGCTGCAGGTGGGCGGCTGGTACATGCTGGACTACCGCGGCCGCAACGAGGCCGTGCAACTGGCCTGGCGCGGCATGCGCCATCAGCTGACCCTGTTCGTCTCGCCCAAGGGGCGCGGCGTGCTGTTCCAGCTGAGCCGCCTGGCGGCCTTCCTGCAGGCGGGGCTGCTGCTGCCGGCGCAGGATGAGGCGCTGACGGTCAAGGCCACGCGCAATGCGCTGGCCAAGCTGGATGTCGACCCAACAAGACTTCTGAACTGAGGTGCATTGGCCCAGCGGAGTCCGCGGATCCGGCTCTGCCTGGCGTCGGTCTAGTGGATCAAACGGTCTTCGGGGGCGACGAAGAGCTCGTCGAGGATCAGCGCGTCGGGCTCCTCGCCCAGGCTCCAGAACACCATCAACACGATGATTTTGAGGTCTTCCAGGTCCATCGGGGCGCCGGGAATGGCCATCGCGCGGTCGATCACCATCTCGCGCATCGGCGGGGGCAGCACGCCGGCCGATTCCAGGAAGCTGACAAAGCCCACCGAGGCTTCGCCCAGATGGTCCAGCTCGTCCTTGGAATAGACGCGCAGGCTTTGCTGGCCCTGCTCGCCCTTGTGGCTTTCGGCCGCGACGGCCAAGCCGTCCAGCCAGGACAGGGCTTCCTGGATCTCGTCGCTCTCGAAGCCCACCGCCGACAGTTTGCGGGTCAGCTGGGCGTGGTCCGGGCAAGCGTCCGGGCGCCAATAGGTTTCGTAGAGATAGACCAGCACGTCGAACATGAAGGGACTATAACCCAGGGCTCCCGGCCCCGATGGCCGTCGGGTCGGCGGAAAACGGCGCCGTTCGGCCCTCGTGTTCAGGCGTTCTGACGGCGCTGGAACAGCTGGCCCGGCAGCCGGGCGACCTCGCCCGCCAGCTCCAGTTCCAGCAGCAGGGCGTTCAACTGGGCGGCCGACCAGCCGCCGCGCGCCTGCAGCGCATCCAGGCCGACGGGCTCGAATCCCATGGCCGCGAGCAGGAGCGCCGGCTCGTCCGCGCTGTCGTCCGGCGCTGCGGGCACCGGAGCCGGGGTGGCGGCCGCGGGTGGCGCCGAAACCCGCAGTTCCTCCAGCACGTCGTCGGCGCTTTCTACCAGCTTGGCGCCGTCGCGCAGCAGGGCATGGCAGCCGCGGCTTTGCTGGGCATGGATGGAACCCGGGACGGCGAACACCTCGCGGCCGGCCTCGGCGGCCAGTCGGGCGGTGATCAGCGAGCCCGACTTCGGCGTGGCCTCGACCACCAGGCAGCCGTCGGCCAGTCCGGCGATGATGCGGTTGCGTTGCGGGAAATGCTGGGGCAGGGGCGGTGTTCCCAGTGAGTATTCACTCACAAGCAGGCCCTGGGATGCGATCCGGGCGCCCAGCTGGCGGTGGCTGGAAGGGTAGATCTGGTCCAGGCCGCAGCCCAGCACCGCGATCGTGCCGCCGGCCGTCTCCAGGGCACCCTCGTGCGCCGCCCCGTCGATGCCCAGGGCCAGGCCGGACACGATGGTCAGGCCCGCCTGCCCGAGACTGCGGCCCAGCTGGCGCGCGTTGTCGCGCCCCTGGGCGGTCGGGCTGCGGCTACCGACGATGGCCAGGCAGCGCCGGCCCAGCAGCCCGCGTCGGCCGCTCAGGTAAAGCAGCAGCGGCGGATCGGCGCTCTGCAGCAGGGAGTGGGGATAGTCGGCATCGCCCAGCGCCAGCAATTGGTGGCCGGGGGCGGCGCGCAGCCAGGCGAAGGTGCGCTCCAGCAGGGCGTCCAGCCCGTCGGGCGGGCGGCTCAGGGCCTGGATCTGGGTCGCGCTCAGCAGGCTGTGCCAGGCGGCGGCCGGCGCGCCCAGCACGGATGGCGGTGGGCCGAGTGCGGCCAGCAGGCGGCGCACGGCGCTCCGGCCCAGGCCCGGCGTCTCCAGCAGGCGCAGCCAGGCGGCCAGTTCGCTGCGCTCCATGCGCCGGCGGTGTTGTCAGGGCTGGGTGAAGCGGTCGCCCGCCGACACCGGGTCCTGCACCGAGATGATCAGCGCATAGGACACGCGCTCGTAGACCTGGAACACGAACAGCACGCCATGGCGCTCGTCGGGCAGCCGGATCTCTTCGCGCTTGTCGCCGGTGCGATCGACGACACGCTTGCCGCTGCGCCACAGCGCCAGCACATGGCCACGCTCCATGCCGTCGCGGGCGCCGCGGTTCAGGGCGACGATCTGGTTCTGGCCGGCGGTCAGGGCATCGCCATAGACCGAGACGATCTGGCCGGCCACCGGATTGGCCGGCGCATGCGGCACATAGCGCGTGAAGCCCTGCTGCGGCACCGGCGAGAGCCGGTCGCCGACGCCGATCTCCTGCTTGGTGCTGCGGATCGTCAGGGTGGCCGGGACGATGTCGACCTTGCCGTCGGCGACATTGCGGTTCTCGGCCGGGCGGGTCAGCATGGCGGTGCCCAGATAGGGGGCCTCGTAGCCCAGGATTTCGCGCGTGCTCGGGTCGCGCAGCGGCCTGCTGCTGCGGAACACGCGGTAGTCGCCGGCCTTGTCCAGGTCGCCGCGCGCGTAGGCGAGATCCCCCTTCGAAAGCAGCACCCGTCCTTCCTGGGCCGAGACGATGCGCGGCGCGCGCGCCAGCTCATCGGTGTCGAACACGATGGCCTCGTTGAGGAAGGGCTCGATCAGGTGCTGGGGAATCGCGGTGATCGGATTGACGTCCTGTTGGCTGGAGCGGATCTGCGGCGAAAGCCGCGCCGTACCGTCGGCGCCGCCGCGCGACTGCGCCAGCTGCAGGCTGGCACGGCCGTCCTTCTTGACCAGCAGCAGCATCTGGCCGGGGTAGATCAGGTGCGGGTTGGCGATCTGGTCGCGGTTCATGCCCCACAGCTCGGGCCAGCGCCAGGGGCTGGTCAGGAAGAGCTTGGAGATGTCCCACAGCGTATCGCCGGGCTTGACCGTGTGCGAATCGGGCGCGTTGGGCGCCAGCTCGGACAGCGGCACGCCGGCCTGCGCGACCTGGTTGGCGGTCTGGCGCTGCTGGGGGGTGACGGGATAGTTGCTCGCCGAAACGGGAGCGCTCAACAAGGCCGCGGCGATGGCCAGGGCGCAGGGTATTTGGGGGGTGAGGGGCCGCCTCTGGGTCATCAAGAACTCTCCCGCGCCTTGGCCTCGCCGTCCAGGGGCGTGGCGCTGTCTCGTTGAAAAATCCGGCGGACTCGCCATATAAGGCCCCATGTCGAACATGACATGGGAAAGATCGGCGAAAATCCATCCGGCTTGAGAGGATTCTGCCCCCATTCAGGGGTGGTCGCAAATATAGCGCCCGGCAGGGCGGTCCTCTTGCACGCTCTTACAAACAGGCGTTGTGTGCAATCCACAGCGCCGGCCGACCCCGGTGGCGGTTCAACCCTGATGATGTCCATGGCGATACTGAATATCCTGAGATACCCCGATGCCCGTCTGCACACCGTTGCCAAACCGGTGACGCAGGTCGACGAGCGCATCAAGAAGCTCGCCGACGACATGCTGGAAACCATGTACTCCGCCGATGGCGTGGGCCTGGCCGCCACTCAGGTGGATGTGCATGAGCGCGTGCTGGTGATGGACACCTCCGAGGGGCGCAACGAGCCGCGCGTGCTGATCAACCCCGAGCTGATCGAGACCAGCACCGAGATGACCGAGGGCGAGGAGGGCTGCCTGTCGGTGCCCACCATCTACGACAAGGTGCCGCGCCACACCAAGGTCAAGGTGCGCGCGCTGGACCGCGAGGGCCAGAGCTACGAGTTCGAGGCCGAGGGCCTGCTGGCCGTGTGCGTGCAGCACGAGATGGACCACCTGGTGGGCAAGGTCTTCGTCGAATACCTGAGCCCGCTGAAGCGCGAGCGCATCAAGACCAAGATGGTCAAGAAGACGCGCGACGAGCAGACCCCGTCCAAGCGGCGCTGATCCGGTGTCCCGTCCCATGAGGGTGGTCTTCGCCGGCACGCCGGAATTCGCCCAGGTCGCGCTGGTCCGCCTGCATGCGGCCGGTTTCACGATCCCGTTGGTGCTGACCCAGCCCGACCGTCCGGCCGGGCGCGGCATGAAGCTGCAGGCCTTACCGGTCAAGCAGTTCGCGCTGGAGCGCGGCATCGCCGTGGCCCAGCCGCGCAGCCTGCGCCTGGACGGCAAGTACCCCGACGACGCGGCCGCCGCGCGCCGGGCCCTGCTGGAGGCGCGACCGGACGTGATGGTGGTGGCCGCCTACGGCCTGATCCTGCCGCAATGGGTGCTGGACCTGCCGCCGCGGGGCTGCCTGAACATCCACGCCTCGCTGCTGCCGCGCTGGCGTGGCGCGGCGCCGATCCATCGTGCGATCGAGGCGGGTGATGCCGAGACCGGCATCACCATCATGCAGATGGACGCGGGCCTGGACACCGGCGACATGCTGCTGATCGAGCGCGAGGTCATCCGCCCGGGCGACACGACGGCGCGTCTGCATGACCGCCTGGCCGTGCTGGGCGGCCGCTTGATCGTCGAGGCGCTGGAGATCGCCGCCTGCGGCGGGCTGCCGCGCATGCCCCAGCCCGAGCAGGGCGTCAGCTACGCCCACAAGATCGAGAAGGCGGAAGGGGCGATCGACTGGCGCCTGGATGCCGTCCAGATCGAGCGCCGGCTGCGCGCCTTCGATCCCTTCCCGGGCGCGCAGGCCCAGCTGGACGGAGAAACGCTGAAGTGCTGGCGCGCCGAACCGGTGCCCGAGGCCGTGGGCGAGCCCGGCCGGGTGCTGGCGGTCGACGAGCGCGGTCTGCTGGTGGCCTGCGGCACCGGGGCCTTGCGGCTCACCGAGCTGCAGCGCGCCGGCGGCAAGCGCCTGCCGGCCCAGGCCTTCCTGCAGGCGCGGCCGGTGGCGCCGGGCGAACGCTTCGCAACGCCTGCGGCTTGAATCGGGGGCGATCCGCCCCACATACTCGACTACGGGCATCTTTCGCCCGACACAGGAGCACGAGCACATGTTCAATCTGATGAAGACCGCCATCCTGATGGCAGCCATCACCGCCTTGTTCATGGCCATCGGTGCCTTGCTGGGCGGGCAGAGCGGCATGATGCTGGCGCTGCTGGTGGCGCTGGGCATGAACTTCTTCAGCTACTGGTTCTCGGACAAGATGGTGCTGAAGATGTACAGCGCCCGCGAGGTGGATGCGAGCTCGGCGCCGCAGTTCTACCGCATGGTGCAGGAGCTGGCACAGAAGGCCCAGCTGCCGATGCCCAAGGTCTACCTCATCGACGAGAACGCGCCCAACGCATTTGCAACCGGGCGCAACCCGGAGCATGCCGCCGTGGCGGCCACCACCGGCATCATGCGGGTGCTGTCCGAGCGCGAGCTGCGCGGCGTGATGGCGCATGAGCTGGCCCATGTGAAGCACCGCGACATCCTGATCAGCACGGTCAGCGCCACGATGGCCGGCGCGATCTCGATGCTGGCCAATTTCGCGATGTTCTTCGGCGGCCGCGACAGCGAGGGCCGGCCGGCCAATCCGCTGGTGGGCATCCTGGTGGCCATCCTGGCGCCGATCGCCGCCAGCCTGATCCAGATGGCGATCAGCCGCGCCCGCGAGTTCGAGGCCGACCGCGGCGGCGCCGAGATTTCCGGCGACCCGCAGGCCCTGGCCTCGGCGCTGGACAAGATCCACCGCTATGCCCAGGGCATCCCGCTGGAGGCTGCCGAGCGCCACCCCGAGACGGCCCAGATGATGATCATGAACCCGCTGTCGGGCGGCGGCATCAAGGGCCTGTTCAGCACCCATCCCTCGACCGAGGAGCGGGTGGCCCGGTTGCTGGAGATGGCGCGTAGCGGCGTCCGCTGAGCGCCGACCGCCGCAACCCCGGACTCAAGACCTGGCCCCGGCGGCCGATAATGGGGCGATGAAGGCCCTACCGACCCCGCTCCTGCCCCTGCTGCTGGCCGCCCTGGCGCTGGCCGGCTGCGACCAGTTGGGCATCGAGGACCCCGCCAAGGTCGCCGCGGCCAAGGAGGCCGAGGCCCGCGCCGTCGGCAGCGCCTGCCGCCACGCGATGCGCGCGATCGAGGACTGCTACAGCCTCAACCCCAGGGCCCAGAAGGCCGCGGTGTTCGCCGGCTGGCGCGAGATGGACGAATACATGCGCGAGAACAAGCTGGAGGGCGTGGCGCCGCAGGTACCGCGCCCCGGCTCCGGCAAGCCGCCCGCCGAGGACATCGAGACCGAGCCCAAGGGGGCCTCGCGCGAAGCGGGCAGCGGCGGCAAATCGCGCTGATCGCATCGGGCGGCAGCTCGGTGGCGCCGTTTTGCAGTTGATCGCAGGTCGCTTGGCCGGTTCTTCGCCGCGGGCATGATGAGGGCATTGCAACAACAAGCCCCGAGGAACCCGTCATGAACCGTCGCATCGCCACCATCGCCCTGGCCGCCCTGACCCTGGCCGGCGGCGCCCAGGCCTGGAGCTGGACCATCGGCAGCGGCGAACGCATCAAGGGCTCGGGCGAGCTCGGCAGCGAGGCGCGCAGCCCCGGCAGCTTCGAGGCCATCCAGCTGAGCGGCAGCTTCAAGCTGCAGGTGCGCCAGGCCGCCGCGGATTCGCTGGAGATCAAGGCCGACAAGAACCTGCTGCCCTATATCGAGACCCGCGTGGTCGATGGCGGCAAGGGCTACAAGACCCTGGAGATCCACACCAAGAAGGGCTACCAGCTGTCCGGTACCCAGGCGGTGCAGATCAATGTCGGCATGACCGTGCTGCGCAGCCTGGCGGTCGACGGCTCGGGCGACATCCGCGTCGAGAGCATGAAGACGCCCTCGCTGGACGCCGCGATCGCGGGCTCGGGCGATATCCGCTTCGCCGAGCTGTTCAGCGAGAAGGTGGGCTTCAAGGTCGCCGGTTCCGGCGACATCCTGGCCAAGGGCCGGGTCAACAGCCTGACGATCTCGGTGGCCGGCAGCGGCGACGTCAAGGCGGCCGAACTGGCGGCCGAGGAGGTCAAGGTCAGCATCGCCGGCTCCGGTGACGCCCAGGTACAGGCCAGCAAGACGCTGAAGGTGTCGATCGCCGGTTCGGGCGATGTGCGCTATGTCGGCTCGCCCGAGATCAACAGCTCGGTGGCCGGCAGCGGCTCGATCAAGCGCCTGGGCAACTGACGCTATGCGCACAGGCGCCGGCCCGGGCCCGCCGGGCCGGGCGCGAGCGCCGACAATGGCGCCATGAGGTCGAGAATCATGGCGCTGGCGCGCCACCCCGAGTTCCGCCAGGGCGTGCGCGACATGATGGGCATCACCTTGGGCATTTCCGCCTGGGGGCTGGTGACCGGCGTGGCCATGGTCAAGAGCGGGCTGTCGGTGTGGCTGGCCCTGCTGATGAGCCTGGTGGTGTTCGCCGGCAGTTCGCAGCTGGCCTCGCTGCCGCTGATCGCGGCCGGGGCGCCGATGTGGGTGCTGTGGGCCACGGCCTTCTGCGTCAATCTGCGCTTCGTGATCTTCAGCGCGCAGTGGCGGCTGTACTTCGGTCACCTGCCGCGGGCGCAGCGCCTCTTCACCGCCTATTTCGCGGCCGACCTGAACTACGTCGCCTTCCTCAAGCGCTTCCCCGATGCCCGGCCCGCGCCGGAGCAGGAGCCTTATTTCTGGGGCGGCGTGGCGCTGAACTGGTGTGCCTGGCAGATCCCCTCGATCGCCGGCATCCTGCTGGCCAACCATGTGCCGACCGAATGGGGCCTGGGCTTTGCCGGCGTGCTGGCGCTGCTGGGCCTGTCCTACTCGCTGCTGAAGGACCGCAACACCTGGGTGTCGGCCGGCGTGGCCGGTTGCGCGGCGGTCGCGGCCTATGCGCTGCCGTTGCGCCTGAACATCATGGTGGCGATCGCGGTGGCGGTGGCGGTCGGCCTGCTGATGGAGAAATGGCTGCCCGAAAAGAGCAAAGGGAGCATGGCATGAGCTGGTGGGAGACCGCGATCGCGATCATCGGCATGGGGGCGATCACCCTGCTGACGCGCGCCTTCTTCATGATCCCGAAGCATGAGCTGCCGCTGCCGGACTGGCTCAAGGAAGGCCTGCGCTACGCGCCGCTGGCCGCGCTGGCGGCGGTGATCGTGCCCGAGATCGTGATGAGCAACGGTCAGCTGATCTCGACCTGGAAGGATGCGCGGCTTTATGCCACCGCGGTGGGCACGGCCTATTTTTTCTGGAAGGGCGGCATCCTCGGCACCATCATCAGCGGCACCGCGGTGATGCTGGCGCTGCGCATCGGGCTGGGCTGGTAGGCGGCCAGCGCCGGGCCGGCGCCGGCCGCTTGGTAAGCTTGAGGCTAGGGCGCCGGGATGGTGCCAACGGTTTTCTCAACTCCAAGCCTACTTTCTCCGATCATGAACGTTCTGCGTTTTTCCGACCTGGTCGCCGCCGGCAAGGTGGCCGGCCAGCGCGTCTTCATCCGCGCCGATCTCAACGTGCCGCAGGATGATGCCGGCAACATCACCGAAGATACCCGCGTCCGCGCCTCGATCCCCTGCATCCAGGAAGCCCTGAAGGCCGGCGCCGCGGTGATGGTGACCTCGCATCTGGGCCGCCCGACTGAAGGGCAGTTCAAGCCCGAGGATTCCTTGGCCCCGGTGGCCCAGCGCCTGGGCGAGCTGCTCGGCCGCGAGGTGCCGGTCGTGGCGAACTGGGTCGACGGCGTCGACGTGCGGCCGGGTCAGCTGGTGCTGCTGGAGAACTGCCGCGTCAACAAGGGCGAGAAGAAGAACAACGAAGAGCTGGCGAAGAAGATGGCCGCGCTCTGCGACATCTATGTCAACGACGCCTTCGGCACCGCGC
Source organism: Roseateles sp. GW821-FHT09B06 (assembly GCF_059418245.1). Lineage (NCBI taxonomy): Bacteria > Pseudomonadati > Pseudomonadota > Betaproteobacteria > Burkholderiales > Sphaerotilaceae > Roseateles > Roseateles sp. GW821-FHT09B06. Next base: position 49,550 of record NZ_JBWKPM010000027.1, read on the forward strand.
ACCGCGCCGAGGGCACGACCTACGGCATCGCGCAGTTCGCCAAGATCGCCTGCGCCGGCCCGTTGCTGGCCGCCGAGATCGACGCGATCACGAAGGCCCTGGCCGCGCCGAAGCGCCCGCTGGTGGCGATCGTCGCCGGCTCCAAGGTCAGCACCAAACTCACCATCCTGCAGTCGCTGTCGAAGAACGTCGACGGCCTGATCGTCGGCGGCGGCATCGCCAACACCTTCATGCTGGCCGCCGGCCTGGGGATCGGCAAGAGCCTGGCCGAGCCGGACCTGCTGGGCGATGCCAAGGCCGTGATCGAGGCCATGAAGGCGCGTGGCGCCGAGGTGCCGATCCCCGTCGATGTGGTGACCGCCAAGACCTTCGCGGCCGACGCACCGGCCACCGTCAAGGCCGCCACCGAGGTGGCCGACGACGACCTGATCCTGGACATCGGCCCCAAGACCGCGGCGATCCTGGCGGACAAGCTGAAGGCGGCCGGCACCATCGTCTGGAACGGCCCGGTGGGCGTGTTCGAGTTCGACGCCTTCGCCGGGGGCACCGAGGCGATCGCTCGCGCGATCGCGGCGTCGGACGCCTTCAGCATCGCCGGCGGCGGCGACACCCTGGCCGCGATCGCCAAGTACGGCATCGAGGGCGATGTCGGCTATATCTCCACCGGCGGCGGCGCCTTCCTGGAGGTGTTGGAGGGCAAGACCCTGCCGGCGTTCGAGATCCTGGCGAAGCGCGCGGCCGGCTGAGGCCGCGTTCCTGCAGCAGAAAAAAGGGGCCCGCGGGCCCCTTTTGTTTTGCCATCTTTGCATGGCCGTCAAAACAGTCGGCATCGGCATAAGGCGATAACAGGAGTAATCTTGCCCGCCCAGAATTCGAGGAGACTCGGGAATGAGCAACAAGACGACCCTGTCGCCGGCCGAGGCCGCGCTGCGCGAAGCCGCACTGGACTACCACCGGCTACCTTCGCGCGGCAAGATCTCGGTGACGCCCACCAAGGCCTTGTCGAACCAGCGCGACCTGTCGCTGGCCTATTCCCCGGGCGTCGCCTATCCCTGCCTGGACATCGAGGCCGACCCCAGCCTGGCGGCCGAGTACACCTCGCGCGGCAATCTGGTCGGCGTGGTCACCAACGGCACCGCGGTGCTGGGGCTGGGCGATATCGGTCCGCTGGCCGCCAAGCCGGTGATGGAGGGCAAGGGCTGCCTGTTCAAGAAGTTCGCCGGCATCGATGTGTTCGACATCGAGCTGGCCGAACGCGACCCGGACAAGCTGGTGGACATCATCGCGGCGATGGAGCCGACCCTGGGCGGCGTCAACCTCGAGGACATCAAGGCGCCCGAATGCTTCTACATCGAGAAGAAGCTGCGCGAGCGCATGAACATCCCGGTGTTCCACGACGACCAGCATGGCACGGCCATCATCAGCGCCGCGGCCCTGCTGAACGGGCTGGAGCTGGTGGGCAAGGACATCGCCAAGGTCAAGCTGGTGGCCTCCGGCGCCGGCGCCGCGGCGATCGCCTGCCTGGACGTGATGGTGGGCCTGGGCGTGGCGCGCCAGAACATCTTCGTCGTCGACTCCAAGGGCGTGATCCGCGAAGGGCGGGGTGACAAGCTCGACGAGAGCAAGCAGCGCTACTGCCAGCAGACCGAGGCCAGGACCCTGGCCGATGTGGTCGCGGATGCCGACGTCTTCCTCGGCTGCTCGGCCGCCGGCGTGCTGACCCAGGACATGGTCAAGACCATGGCCGACCGGCCGATCATCCTGGCCCTGGCCAATCCCGAGCCGGAGATCCGCCCCGAACTGGCCAAGGCGGTGCGGCCCGACTGCATCATCGCCACGGGCCGCTCGGACTACCCGAACCAGGTCAACAATGTCCTGTGCTTCCCCTATATCTTCCGCGGCGCGCTGGACTGCGGCGCCACCAAGATCACCGAGGAGATGAAGCTGGCCTGCGTGCGCGAGATCGCTGCGCTGGCCAAGGCCGAGACCAGCGACGAGGTGGCCGCCGCCTATGCCGGCCAGGAACTGGCCTTCGGTCCCGACTACCTGATCCCCAAGCCCTTCGACGCGCGGCTGATCCTGCGCATCGCGCCGGCCGTGGCCCAGGCCGCCGCGGCCTCGGGCGTGGCGACGCGGCCGATCCAGGACCTGGACGCCTACCGACAGGAGCTGTCGCGCTTCGTCTACCAGACCGGCATGTTCATGCGCCCGGTGTTCGCCGCGGCCAAGGCCAACCCGGCGCGCGTGATCTATGCCGAGGGCGAGGACGAGCGCGTGCTGCGCGCCGTGCAGGTGGCGCTGGACGAGGGCCTGGTCAAGCCGACGCTGATCGGCCGCCCCGAGGTGATCGCGATGCGCATCCAGCGCGCCGGCCTGCGCCTGAAGCTGGGCGGCGACGTGGCGGTGATCGACCCCGAGAACGACCCGCGCTTCCGCCAGTACTGGGAGGCCTACCACCAGGCGATGGGCCGGTGCGGCTTCACGCCCGAGATGGCCAAGGCCGCGGTGCGCCGCTCCAACACGACGATCGGCGCGCTGGCCATCAAGCTGGGCGATGCCGACGCGATGATCTGCGGCATGGTCGGGCGTTTCGATTCGCACCTGGAGCATGTGGCCGACCTGATCGGCCTGAAGCCCGGCGCCCGCACCTTCGCGACGATGAACGCGGTGATGATGGAGAAGCAGACGCTGTTCCTGACCGACACCTTCGTCAACGACGCGCCCGATGCCGAGCAACTGGCCGAGATCGCCGCGATGGCGGCCGAGGAGGTGCAGCGCTTCGGCCTGCCGGCCAAGCTGGCCTTCGTCTCGCACTCGATGTTCGGCAGCAGCAAGCGGCCCTCGGCGCTGAAGATGCGGCGCGCCCACGAGCTGTTCGCGGCCGCCCATCCGGAGATCGAGAGCGACGGCGAGATGCATGGCGACGCGGCGCTGAGCGAGGCGGTGCGCAGCACCTTCCTGCCCGACAGCAAGCTGCAGGGCGCGGCCAACCTGCTGGTGCTGCCGACGCTGGACGCGGCCAACATCCTCTTCAACGTGCTGAAGATCACCGCCGGCCAGGGTGTCACCGTCGGGCCCATCCTGCTGGGCGCGGCCGCGCCGGTGCATATCCTGACGCCGTCGGCCACGGTGCGCCGTATCGTCAACATGACGGCGCTGGCTGTTGCGGATGTGCTGGCAGCGCGCGGATGAAACCGGCTGAAACCGCGTGAAACCGGAGGCGGGGGCCGGATGCGGCCCATAATCGCTCGCCCGTAACTTCATTCCAGCGAGACCGTCTCATCATGACCCGTGCCACCAAGATCGTCGCCACCCTGGGCCCGGCTTCCTCCTCTCCCGAGGTGCTGGAGCGCATGATCCGGGGCGGCGTCGACGTGGTGCGGTTGAACTTCTCGCATGGCAAGGCGCAGGACCATATCGACCGCGCCCGCATGGTGCGCGAGGTGGCCCGCGCGGCCGGCAAGGAGGTGGCCATCATGGCCGACCTGCAGGGCCCGAAGATCCGCGTCGGCAAGTTCGAGAACGGCAAGATCGAGCTGGTCAACGGCACGCCCTTCATCCTCGACGCCGACCGCAGCGAGCCGGGCAACGAGCAGGCCGTGGGCCTGGACTACAAGGAGCTGCCGCGCGACGTGAAGCCGGGCGACACCCTGCTGCTCAACGACGGCCTGCTGGTGCTGACCGTCGAGGCCGTGCGCGGCGCGGCCGTGCACACCATCGTCAAGGTGGGCGGCGAGCTGTCCAACAACAAGGGCATCAACAAGCAGGGCGGCGGCCTGACCGCGCCGGCCCTGACGGCCAAGGACATGGAGGACATCAAGACCGCGATGTCCTTCCAATGCGAATACCTGGCGGTGAGCTTTCCGAAGAACGCCACCGACATGGAGATGGCGCGCCAGCTGGCCAATGTGGCCGGCGAGCCCTGGCGCCACAAGCCGGCGATGATCGCCAAGATCGAGCGCTACGAGGCGATTCCCCATCTGGAAACCATCCTGAAGGCCAGCGACGGCATCATGGTGGCGCGCGGCGACCTGGCGGTCGAGGTCGGCAACGCCGCCGTGCCGGCGCTGCAGAAACGCATGATCAAGATGGCCCGCGAGCTGGACAAGGTGGCGATCACCGCGACCCAGATGATGGAGTCGATGATCGTCAACCCGGTGCCCACCCGCGCCGAGGTGTCCGATGTGGCCAATGCGGTGCTGGACGGTACCGACGCGGTGATGCTGAGCGCCGAGACGGCGGCCGGCAAATACCCGGTCGAGACCATCGAGCAGATGGCCGCGATCGCGCTGGAGGCCGAGCGCGCCGAGTTCGTCAGCCTGGACACCGATTTCGCCGGCCGCCAGTTCGGCCGCATCGACCAGTCGATCGCGATGGGCGCGCTGTTCACCGCCTACCACCTGGGCTGCAAGGCCATCGTGGCGCTGACCGAGTCGGGTTCCACGGCCCTCTGGATGAGCCGCCACCGCATCCAGGTGCCGATCTTCGCGCTGACCACCCAGGAGGTCAGCCAGCGCAAGATGTGCCTGTACCGCAATGTGCGGCCGCTCTTGATGCCCAAGTTCGACGACCGCGACCAGGCGCTGAAGGCCGCCGAGCAGCTGCTGGTCGAACGCGGCGTGCTGATGCCGGGCGACACCTATGCGATCACCTGCGGCGAGCCGATGGGCTACCCGGGCGGCACCAATATGCTGAAGGTCTGCCGGGTCGACTGAGCGCGCCGCGCTGCGCTATGCTGAACTCCCGGGGTGGAGACCCAGCATGAGCGAAGTCCGTAGCAAGGAGGCGCGTCGCCGCCGGCTGTTGGGCGCCGGCGCCGCATTGGCGGGCCTGTCCTGGGCGCCGCTGCGCGCCACGGTGCGGCCCGTGTTGCCGCTGGCGGTCGGCGACGGCAGCCCGCGCGCCTTTGTGCTGCCCTTGCTGCAGCTGGTGGCCGAGGGGGGCGGCATCGACTGGGACCTGCGCTTCCTGCCCTGGGCGCGGCTGCTGGCGCTGGCGGGGCGCGGCGAGATGATGGCCTTCGGCCTGTCGCGCAACGAGCAGCGTGAGCAGCAGTTCCTGTTCAGCGAAGCGGTCTTCACCAACCATGTCTGGCTGGTCGTGCGCGCCGGCGAGCCCGCAGCGTTCGGCGGGCTGGAGAGCCTGCGCGGCCGCACCCTGTGTCTGACCCGTGGCGTCAGCTATGGCACGGCCTTCGATGCGGCGCTGGAGCAGCAGCTGTTCCGGAGCCAGCAGGTCAGCCTCGACCTGAGCGGCCGCCTGCGCATGCTGGCCGCACGGCGCTGCGACGCGCTGCCGGCCTCGCACCGCAGCCCCGACCCCGCGCTGCTGGAGCGCCGGCTGCGCGAGCGTGGCGCGGCCGAGGGCGGCTTCGTCGTGCAGCGCCCGCCGATGCACCAGGAGAGCATCCATTTCGTCGCCGCGCGGGGCCATGACCGGCTCGTGGCGGCGCTGTCGCTGGTCGACGCGGGGCTGCGCGCCCGGCGCGCGGCGATCCAGGCCCTGGTGGCGCAGGCCGATTGAGCGGGGCGCTCAGCCGCCGCACAGCCGCTCAACCGTTCTGCGCGCTCTGCACCAGCGCCGCGATGCGCGGCGTCATATGGGTGGGCACCAGTTCGACTTCGCTGTGGGCACGCGCGAAGACGCGGAACAGTTCGTCGGCGAAGCCGTGGCCGACCTCCGCGATGCCGTCGAAGCTGACCTCGGCGCGCTTGAACATCGGCAGCCTTGCGGCGACGCGGCGCGCCTGGGCGCGCGAGTCCAGCACCTGGCCGGGGCCGGCCAGCAGGTGCAGCTGGACCCGGGTCTGATCGAACTCGATGCCGTCGCCGGCCACGCTCCAGGCTTCCATCACCTGATCCAGCGTGCGCGTGGTGTCCAGCGCGACCGCCATATAGATCGAGCTGCCCTGGCGCGGCAGCGGCCGCCCGACCTGCCAGCCGCCGCCCTCCCAGGCGCGGCGCTGGAAGGCGCGGTTGTTGGCATGGATGTCGAACACATCGGCCAGCTGCGAACTGAAGAACAGGCCGCGGCCGGTATGGGCCTCGGGCTGGCTGCTCAGGCGGCCCTTGCTCAGCTCCAGCATCGCGTGCCGGGCATCGGCGATGTCGAAGGCGGCGCAGATCTTGTCGAACACGCCGCAGCCGTCGTCCGAGACCAGCAACTGCGCATGGCTGGGCGTCTGACGCAGCGACACCGTGACGCTGCTGCCGCCGCTGTGGTCGATCGCGTTGTTGAGCAGCTCGGTGAAGCCATGCTGGAGCATGCGCGCCACATGGCGCGGCAGCTCGAAATTGGGCGCGAAGTCGCGCTGCCAGGGCAGATCCTCCTGCAGGCCGTGCAGGGTGTAGCTGCGCGCCACCTGGCGCAAGAGGCCGGGGGCGTAGACCGGGCGGCGCGCCGTGCCCTCGCGACGCAGCCAGTGGCTGTCGACCAGGCGGCGCAGCGCATTCAAGGTGGCGCGGCGGCTGGCGCCGGTGCGCTCCATCACATGGTCGGGCAGGTCCAGCGCATGCTCGCGCGCGGCCGCGGTCATCCAGAGGCTGAGGTGGTCGAGGGCGAGTCGGGTCACCGCGGCAGCCTAGCGAGGCGCCGTCGCAGGCGCAAGCGCGCTTGCCCGAGGATGAGGGGCTGGCACGTGGTCTGCTTGTTACGGTCCGGACATGGCGCGCCGCTAGAATCGCCCGCAGTTACGGTGCGGTTACTGCGTGGCCATGCCGAAGGAATCTGCAACTCCCAGGAGGGCCTCTCATGCCTCTCGTTTCAATGCGCCAGCTGCTGGACCATGCCGCCGAACAGGGCTATGGCATCCCGGCCTTCAATGTCAACAACCTCGAGCAGGTGCAGGCCGTGATGGCCGCGGCCGACGAGGTCAATGCCCCGGTGATCCTGCAGGCCAGCGCCGGCGCCCGCAAGTACGCCGGCGAGGCTTTCATCAAGCATCTGATCCAGGCCGCCCTCGAGGCCTATCCGCATATCCCGCTGGTGATGCACCAGGACCATGGCCAGACCCCGGCGATCTGCCAGGGAGCGATCGACCTGGGCTTCAGCTCGGTGATGATGGACGGCTCGCTGATGGCCGACGGCAAGACCCCGGCCTCGTTCGACTACAACATCGACGTGACCCGCCAGGTCGTGGCCCTGGCCCACAAGGTCGGCGTGACGGTGGAGGGCGAGCTGGGCTGCCTGGGCTCGCTGGAGACCGGCATGGCCGGCGAGGAAGACGGCATCGGCGCCGAAGGCGTGCTGGACCATGCATCCCTGCTGACCGACCCCGAGGAGGCCGCCCAGTTCGTCAAGGCCACGGGCCTGGACGCGCTGGCGATCGCCATCGGCACCAGCCATGGCGCCTACAAGTTCAGCCGCAAGCCCACCGGCGACATCCTGGCGATCAGCCGCGTCAAGGAGATCCACGCGCGCATCCCGAACACCCATCTGGTGATGCATGGCAGTTCCAGCGTGCCGCAGGACCTGCTGGCCGTCATCAACCAGTACGGCGGCAAGATGAAGGAAACCTATGGCGTGCCGGTCGAAGAGATCCAGGAAGCCATCAAGTTCGGCGTGCGCAAGATCAATATCGACACCGACATCCGCCTGGCGATGACCGGCGCGGTGCGCAAGTTCCTGGCCGAGAACCCCGAAAAGTTCGATGCCCGCGAATGGCTGAAGCCCGCCCGCGAGGCCGCCAAGCTGGTCTGCAAGCAGCGCTATGTCGAGTTCGGCTGCGAGGGTCAGGCCGGCAAGATCAAGGCACGCAGCCTGGTCGACACCGCCGCTGCCTACGCGCGCGGCGAGCTGGCCCAGGTGGTCCAGTAAACCCCAGCGCACCGCAAGGCCCGCCTCGGCGGGCTTTTTTCCTGGGTGCGGGCGGTAAACGTATCGTTACATTGGGGCCGGGGTTGGGGCCGATGGCGCGACGCCGGGCTGTGCGTATAGTTCCCGCATTGCTGCTGCGCCCGAAACGCCGTGTCCCACGATGCCGCCGACCCCCAGCGCCTGGCGCCTCCCGCGCTGAGCGCCCTGCATGCGGCCGCCTTCGAGCCGCCGCCCCCGGTCGCGCGGCGCAGCGACATGATGCGGCGACGGCTGCGCGTGTTCAGCGGCGCCTTCCTGCTGGGCCTGCTGGTCGCCCTGGTCTTCAATTTCGGCCGCAGCCCCATCTACCAGGCCTCGGCCCGGATCCAGATCATGCCGGCCTCGCCGCTGGCCGCCAGCGATGCCGGCGCCGATCCGCAGGGCGAGCGCCAGCGCTTCCTGCTGGAGTTGCAGCTGCTGGACAGCCGCCCGCTGCTGGAGCAGTCGGTGCAGCGCCTGCAGGCGAGCGGGCAGCTGGATGGCCTGAGCGGCGATCCGGTGCAGGCCGTGCAGCAGATGCTGAGCGTCGAAGCGCTGGCCAATGCCCCGGTGGCCCTGCTGCAGGCCGAGGGCCCGAGGGCCGAGCTGACCGCCGGCCTGCTCAACACGCTGATCGAGGTCTACCGCGCCCGCCAGGGGCTGGCGGGCGACGCGGCGCTGCAGGCCCGGCTGGCCGAGGCGCGCGAAGAGTCGGGCATCCTCGAGGCGCGGGTGGCGCAGCAGCGCCGGGCGCTGGAGACCTTCCGCCTGCAGGCCAATATCGTCTCGACCGAGCGCGAGGAAAACCAGGCGCTGTCGCGCTTGAAGGGGCTGAGCGCCGCGCTGAACAGCGTGACCGAGCGCGAGGCCGTCGCGTCCGGCCGCGTGCAGGCCATCGAGCAGGCCCTCGCCGAGGACAAGCGTGTCCCGCAGGCCCGCGACCATCCGACGCTCGCCGCCATCGAGGCCCGGCTGTCGCAGAACCGCGAGGAGTGGCGGGCCCTGGAACGCCAGTACACGCCGCAATACCTGGAGCTGGACCCGGCCGCACAAGCGTTGAAGACCCGCATCGCCAGTCTCGAGCAGCAGCTCGAGGTCGAACGCAGGAGCAGCCAGCAGTCGACCCTGTCCGAGGCCCGCGAGGAACTGCGCCTGGCCCGGGCGGCGGGCCAGCGCCTGCATCAGCAACTGGCTGCCGACAAGCAGGGCGCGCAGACCTTCAGCCGCCAGTTCGCCGAGTACCAGAGCCTGCAGGACGAACTGGGCGGACTGGAGAAGCTGCACCAGGCCGCCAAGCAGAAGCTGCTGGCGCTGGAGGCCGGCGAGAGCGCGCGCCGGCCGCGCGTGCAGGTGCTGGAGCCGGCGAGTGTTCCGCGCGAATCCTGGCGGCCGTCCTATTGGCGCGACGCCGGCATCGGCCTGGGCGCTGCGCTGCTGCTGGGCTTCATCGCCGTCTGGTTCGTCGAGTTCTTCGACCGCCGGGAGCCGCGGCCGATCGGCATGCCGACCATGGTGATCGCGCCCTCGTGGAGCGGGGGCGCGGGGCATGTGGCGCATGCGTTGCCGCAGGCGCCGGAGGGCCTGCTGCTGGGCCATGCGGTGCCCTTGCGCGAGCTGGAGCCGGACGAGATCGCGCAGCTGCTGAGCCATGCCGAGCCCGCACCGCGAGCGATGCTGGCCTGCCTGTTGTGCGGGCTCAGCGCCGCGGAAGTGGTGGCGCTGCCCCTGGATGCCATCGATGGTTCGGCCGGGACGCTGTGCCTGCATGGCGAATGGCCGCGCGCCTTACCCCTGCCGCCGCTGCTGCGCAACTGGGCCGCGCGGCGTGCCGAGCAGGTGGCTGGCGGCGCCGCGGCGCCGCTGTTTGTGCGTGCCAACGGCCAGGCGATCGACGTGCATGACGTGCGCGCGGCGGTGGCGACCAGCGCGCTGGATGCCGCGCTGACGCAACCGCAGGCGGTCACGCCCGAGGTCCTGCGCCACAGCTACATCGCCTTCCTGATCCGGCAGGGCCTGCGCTTTGGCGAGCTGGCCTCGCTGGTCGGGCGCCTGCCGCCCGAAACCCTGAACCAGCTGGCGGTGCTGGCGCCCGGCGCGCCACGCCTGTCGCGCGACGAGGTCGAGCCGCTGATGCCGGCATTGCGCCGCGCCGCGCTCTGAAGCCGGGACCTGCGCAGGGCCTAAAATCCCGCGCACCTTTGTCGGAAGTCCCTCCATGACCGCTGCCCTGCTGAATTCCTCGCTGACCTCTCTTCCCCTGATCGCGCGCGGCAAGGTGCGCGAGAACTATGCGGTGGGCGGCGACCGCATCCTGATGGTGGCCAGCGATCGCATCTCGGCCTTTGACGTCATCATGGGCGAACCCATTCCCGGCAAGGGCGCGCTGCTGACCCAGATGGCCCTGTTCTGGTTCGACAAGCTGGACGGCATCGTGCCGAACCACCTGACCGGCGAGGATCCGCTGTCGGTGGTGAGCGAGGCCGAGCGGGCCCAGGTGAAGGACCGCTCGATGCTGGTCAAGCGCCTCAAGCCCCTGCCCATCGAGGCCGTGGTACGCGGCTATCTGGCCGGCAGCGGCTGGGCCGAATACCAGGCCAAGGGCGAGGTCTGCGGCGTCAGGCTGCCCGCCGGCCTGCGCAACGCCTCCAAGCTGCCCGAGCCGATCTTCACCCCGGCCACCAAGGCCGAGATGGGCGACCACGACGAGAACATCGACTTCGAGCGCTGCGTCGCGATCATCGGCCGCGAACTGGCCGAGCGCGTGCGCGACATCTCGATCGCGCTGTACCGCCGCGCCGCCGACTATGCGCTCGGCAAGGGCATCATCATCGCCGACACCAAGTTCGAGTTCGGCCTGGACGCCGACGGCACGCTGACGCTGATGGACGAGGTGCTGACGCCCGACTCCTCGCGCTACTGGCCGGCCGAGAGCTATGCGGTGGGCAGCAACCCGCCCAGCTACGACAAGCAGTTCCTGCGCGACTGGCTGGAGCAGGCCCAGGTCGACGGCCAGCCCTGGGGCAAGGTCGCGCCGGCGCCGGTGCTGCCGGCCGAGGTGATCGCGAACACCGCGGCCAAGTACCGCGAGGCGCTGGAGCGCCTGACGCGCTGAGGCCGACGTGGCCATCACGTCGCGCCTGCTGCAGCGTCTGGATCAGGCGATTGCCGCCGCGCCCGGCCAGTTGCAGGCGGCCAGCCTGCGCGCCCAGCGCGTCGTGCTGCTGGCCCGCCACGGCCAGACCGCCGAGGCCCGCGACGAGCTGACCGCGCTGCACCAGCTGTCCTTCCACCATCCCCATCCGGCCCTGGGCGCCTGGCTGCATTTCGCCGAAGGGCTGATGAGCTACTTCAGCGACTTCGGCAGCGGCGCGGCCGACAAGATCCGGCGCGCCCAGGCGATGGCGGCCGCGGCCGGTCTGCCCGAGCTGGAGGCCCTGTCCTGCGCCTGGCTGGCGCACCTGGCCTATGTGCGGCATGACATCGCCCAGCTGGTCCGGCATGCCCGCGACACCCTGCACCTGGCCCCGCCCGCGCTGCATGGGGCGCGCAGCCGGCTGGCGATCGCGCTGGGCCTGGCCCACCATTTCGCCGGCAACCTGGAGGCCGCCCAGGCCTGGTACGGCGAGGTGCGCCGGCATGCCTCGGCCGAGGGCGACGACGCCAGCCAGTCGGCCCTGATGTACAACATGGCCGAGATGCGCTGCGCGCACCAGCGCCGCGAGAGCCTGGCCCATCCGGCCCGGCCGGTGCCCGAGCTGCTGCTGGGGGCCGACTCGATCATGCATTACGACGCGGCGGTGGGCGGCTCGGCCATGTCCGAGCTGACGCCGGTGCTGCGCGCCCAGCTGCTGGTGGTGCAGGGCGACTATGCCCAGGCCCGGGCGCTCTACGAGGCGCATCTGCCGCAGGCCATGGCGCGCGGCCTGGCGCGGCTGGGCAGCAGCCTGCTGGCCGATCTGGCCTGGTGCCGGGTCAATCTGGGCCAGCATGAGCAGGCGCTGCGGCAGGCGCAGGAGGCCGAGTTCGAGCTGGACCCGGCCTGCGACGTGGACGATCGCGCGGCCACGCACAGCCGGCTGGCCCAGGTCTATGGCGTGCTGGGCGATACCGCCGCGGCCGCGCGCCACGCCGCCAGCGCGGCGGCGCAATGGCTGGAGTTCGAACAGCAGCAGCGGGCCTGGGCCGCGGCGCTGGACGGCGCCGGGCTGATGCGTCCGGCCTAGGGCCTGTCGACGGGCCCTGACAACTCAGGGCCCGGGGCTCAGAACAGCGCCATGCTGAGCTTGCGCCGGTATTGGTCCAGCAGCGGATCGCTGGGCGGCACGACGGCGCGGCCCGCCAGTTCCAGCGTGCCCTTGGCCTCGGCGCCGCCCGCCTGGGCCTTGGGGGCGGGCTTGGTCAGCAGTTCCAGGATCGCGACATAGAGCTTGCGCGCGGCCTCGCCGTTCCAGGCCTTGTCGCGCATGATGATCTCCAGCAGCTCGTCCATCGCTTCGGGGAAGCGCTGGGCGGCCAGCTGGGTCTGGGCCAGCGCGAAGCGGGCCTCGAAGTCGCGCTTGTTGGCGGCGATCGCGGCCGTGAGTTCCTTTTCCCGGGCTGCCGGGTCGGTCTGGGCGGCGGCCTCGACCGCGGCGATCCACTGACCCAGCGCGGCGAAGCGCGCATGCGGCGTGATCGTGTCGGCCGCCTGGGCGGCCACCGGCGCGAAGGCGGCCTTGGCGTCCTGCAGCAGGCCCAGCTCCAGCAGCGCCTTCACATAGTCGAAGCGCGCGGTCTCGTTGGCCGGGTCGGTTTCCACCGCCTGGGCCAGCTTGGCCAGCGCGGATTCCAGGTCGCCGTCGGCCAGCAGCTCCTCGGCCTCGGCCAGGTCTTCCTGGGCCTCCAGCATCTCGCCGCTGGGCACATGCTTGTCGAGGAACTCGCGGATCTGCGCCTCGGGGATCGCGCCGACGAAGCCGTCCACCGGCTGGCCGCCGACGAACATCACGCAGAAGGGGATGGAGCGCACGCCGAAGGCCTGCGAGAGCTGGGTGGCGATCTCGGGCTGCTCGTCGCTGTTGAGCTTGGCCAGCAGGAAGCGGCCGGCGTAGGCGGCCTCCAGCTTCTCCAGGATCGGGCCCAGGCTCTTGCAGGGGCCGCACCAGGGGGCCCAGATGTCCAGCAGCACGGGCTGCTGCATCGAGGCCTGCAGCAGCTCGGTTTCGAAGTTCTGAATGGTGATGTCGATCATGGTGTCCCGGGGCGTGATCAAGGGAGGTGGCGGCGCCCGCCTACAATTCAAGGTTTTCCAGCCTATGGAGCGAGTCGTGCAGGATCTGCCGCAGAACGCCTCTCCCCTGGTCGGCGTGGTGATGGGCTCCAGCAGCGACTGGGAGACCATGCAGCACGCCGCCGACATTCTCTCCGAGTTCGGTGTCCCTTTCGAGGCGCTGGTCGTGTCGGCGCATCGCATGCCCGACGAAATGTTCGCCTATGCCGAGGCGGCCGAGGGCCGCGGCCTGCGCGCCATCATCGCCGGTGCCGGTGGCGCCGCCCATCTGCCGGGCATGCTGGCGGCCAAGACCCTGGTGCCGGTGCTGGGCGTTCCGGTGGCCAGCCGCCATCTGCAGGGCGTCGATTCGCTGCACTCGATCGTGCAGATGCCCAAGGGCATCCCGGTCGCGACCTTCGCGATCGGCACCGCCGGCGCCGGCAATGCCGCGCTGTTCGCGGTGGCGATGCTGGCTCGCGGGAACCCGGCGCTGCGCGACCAACTGGCGGCCTTCCGCGTCGCCCAGACCGAGAAGGCCCGGGCGATGACGAAGGACCTGGTCTGATGGCGCAAGAAGTCCTGCTGCCGGGCGCGACCCCGGGCGCAACATTGGGAGTATTGGGCGGCGGCCAGCTCGGCCGCATGTTCGTGCATGCCGCGCAAGGCCTGGGCTACCGCACCGTGGTGCTGGACCCCGATGCCGACAGCCCGGCCGGGGCCGTGGCGCACGAGCATATCCGCGCCGACTATCTGGACGAGGCGGCCCTGGACCGCCTGGCCGCGGCCTGCGACGCCATCACCACCGAATTCGAGAACGTGCCGGCGCGCGCCCTGCAGCGGCTGGCCGAGAAGCGGCCGGTGGCGCCGGCCGCCGCCTGCGTGGCGATCTGCCAGGACCGCGCCGACGAGAAGGCGCATTTCGGCGCCAGCGGCGTCGCCTGCGCGCCCTATGCGCCGATACGCGACGCGGCCGAGTTGGCCGCCGTTGACGCGGCCCTGCTGCCCGGCATCCTGAAGACCGCCCGCATGGGCTACGACGGCAAGGGCCAGATCCGCGTCAGGACCCGCGCGGAGCTGGCCGCCGCCTGGGACGAGCTCCAGCGGCTGCCCTGCGTGCTGGAGCAGATGCTGCCGCTGCGGCTGGAGCTCTCGGTGCTGGTGGCGCGCGGGCGCGATGGGCAGATCGTGCAATTCCCGGTGCAGCAGAACCTGCACCGCGACGGCATCCTGGCCGTCACCGAGGTGCCGGCCCCGGCGGTCGACGCGGCCCTGCAGGCCCAGGCCGCGGCCGCGGCCGCGCGCATCGTGGCCGAGATGGGCTATGTGGGCGTGCTGTGCATCGAGTTCTTCGTGCTGCAGGACGGCTCCCTGGTGGTCAACGAGATGGCGCCGCGCCCGCACAACTCCGGTCACTACACGATGAATGCCTGCGATGTGTCGCAGTTCGAGCTGCAGGTGCGCGCGCTGGCCGGCCTGCCGCTGAACACCCCGCGCCTGCATTCGCCCACCGTGATGCTGAACCTGCTGGGCGATCTGTGGTTCGATGCCGCCGGCACCGAGCGCAGCCCGGACTGGGCCGCCGTGCTGGCCCTGCCCGGCGCGCACCTGCATCTGTACGGCAAGACCAGTGCAAGGCGCGGCCGCAAGATGGGGCACCTGAACATCACCGCCGCCACGCCCGAGGCCGCGCGCGACACCGCGGCCAAGGCGGCCGCGATCCTCGGCCTGCCGACCGCCTGGTGACCCTCTCGCCATGCTGCTGAACGGCTCCGACCCCACAGCCATTGCCCAGGCCGCCCAGGCGCTGGCCGACGGCGAACTGGTCGCGCTGCCCACCGAGACCGTCTACGGCCTCGGCGCGCGCGCCGACCGGGATGCGGCGGTGGCCAAGATCTTCGCGGCCAAGGGCCGGCCCAGCGACCATCCGCTGATCGTCCATGTGCTGGACATCGCCGATGCCGAGGCCTTCACCACCGGCCTGCCGCCGGTGGCGCGGCGCCTGATGGAGGCCTTCTGGCCCGGGCCGCTGACGGTGATCGTGCCGCGCGCGCCAGCCATGGCCGCCGCGGCGGCCGGCGGCCAGGACAGCGTGGGCCTGCGCTGCCCGGCGCATCCGGTGGCGCGCGCGCTGCTGGCCGAGGCGCACAAGCTGGGTGTGCTGGGCGTGGCCGCGCCCAGCGCCAACCGCTTCGGCAAGGTCAGCCCGACGCGCGCCGCCCATGTGCGCGACGAGTTCGGCGCCGCGCTGGTGGTGCTGGACGGCGGCGACTGCGAGGTGGGCATCGAGTCCAGCATCGTCGACTGCAGCCGCGGCCGGCCGGTGCTGCTGCGTCCCGGCATCCTGACCCCGGTGCAGATCGAGGCGGCGGCCGGCGAGCCGCTGCAGCGCCCCGACGCGGCCGCGCCGCGCGCCTCCGGCACCCTGGCCGCGCATTACGCGCCCAGCGCCGTGGTGCGGCTGATGGCGTCCGGGGCCTTGCGGGAGGCGCTGCACAAGCAGCAACAATGGCCGGCGGGCCTGGCGGTATATTCCCGGTCGCTGCCGGCCGTGGCGGGCCCGATCTGGCGCGCCATGCCGCAAGAGGCGGCGGCGGCGGCCTTCGAGCTGTTTGCCGTGCTGCGCGAGCTGGATGCGGCGGGGGCCCGCGAAATCTGGATCGAAACCCCGCCCGCCGACAGCGCATGGGATGGCGTGCGGGACCGGCTGGCACGCGCCGCGGCGGCCTTCCCGGCCCGAGCGGGCAAGAACGAGGTTTGAGTCAATGTCTGGAGTGTTGATGAAGTTTCTGAAGCAAGGCGCGCTGGCGCTGGCGGCCGCGGCCGCTCTGGCCGCTTGCGGCGGCGGTGGCGGCCAGATCGAGCCCTTCCACCCGAAGCGCATCCTGGCATTCGGCGACGAGGCCAGCGTGATCACCACCGATGGCCTCAAGTACTCGGTCAACGCCCTGGACACCAACGGCGCCGTGGTCTGCGCCAACAACCCGATGTGGATCCAGGCCCTGGCCAGTTCCTTCGGCCTGGTGTTCGCCGAATGCAACCCCGACAAGCTGGCCACGCCCACCGGCAAGGTCTACGCCCAGGCGGGCGCCAAGATCGCCGGGCTCAAGACCCAGATCGATACGGTGTTCTCGTCCGGCGGCTTCAACAACAAGGATCTGGTGTCGGTGATGGCGGGGGCCAACGACATCCTGGAGCTCTATGCCCAGTATCCGCAGCAGGGCGCCGATACCCTGAAGAGCCTGGCCGGCCAGCGCGGCCGCGAACTGGCCGCCCAGGTCAACCGCATCGCCAACGCCGATGGCCGCGTCATCATCACGACGCTGCCGGACCTGGGCCTGACGCCCTTCGCGCTCAAGGAGCGTGCCGCCAAGCCCGACACCGATCGTGCCAAGCTGCTGACCGACCTCGCCACCGAGTTCAACACGCAGATGCGCCTGAACATCCTGAACGATGGACGCCTGATCGGTCTGGTGCTGCTCGACGAGGAAACCTCCCGGATCGGCCGCATCTCCGGCTATGCCGCGGCCCTGGGCATCAGCAATTTCACCGAGGCCGCCTGCCTGGAGGCCAGCCAGCCGCCGGCCTGCACCAGCAAGACCCTGGTCACCAATGCCGACGGCGGCAGCTGGCTGTGGGCCACGAACCTGTTGATGGGCCCGGTCGGCCATTCGCGCCTGGGTGCCCTGGCGCAGAGCCGCGCGCTCAACAACCCGTTCTGAGGCCGCCGACCGCCGCCATGCTGCGGGTGCCCCGCGAGGGGCGCACTACACTTGCATCATGACTGTGTTGCTGGCCCTGGATAGTTCGACCGAAAGCATGGCGCTGGCCCTGAGCAGCCCCCAAGGGCGCTGGATTTTCGAGGGCGAGGGCGGGGCCAAGGCCTCGTCCCGGCTGGTGCCCGAGGCGCTCGCCCTGCTGGCCCGCGCCGGGCTGAGCCTGCCGCAGGTCGACGCGATCGGCTTCGGTCGCGGCCCCGGTGCCTTCACCGGCCTGCGCACCGCCTGCGCTGTGGCCCAGGGCCTGGCCTTCGGCGCGGGCAAGCCGGTGCTGGCGCTGGACAGCCTGATGCTGGTGGCCGAGGATGCGCGCCAGCAGTCCGGCGGCACGCTGGCCGAAACCTGGGTGGCGATGGACGCGCGCATGGGCGAGATCTACGCGGCCGCCTATGCCCACGACGGCCGGCATTGGCGCTGCAGCAGCGCGCCGGCGCTCTACAGCGTGGCCGCGCTGCTGGCGCGATGGACCGAACAAGTACCGAGCGCGCTGTGCGGCAGCGCGCTGGAGGTCTTTCCCGAATTGCAGGCCCTGGGCCTGGCGCAGACCTGGCCGCACAGCCGCTCGCGCGCCGCGGCGCTGGCGACGCTGGCCGAAGCCGCCTGGGCGCAGGGCCGGACCCTGGACGCGGCCGAGGCCATGCCGCTGTATGTGCGCGACAAGGTCGCGCTGACCACCGCGGAGCGCCTGGCGGCGCGTCCGGGCGCCTGAATCCGAGCCCATGAGCGCGCAGCTTCAGTCCCCCTTTCCCTTTCCCGCCGCCGGGCGGCTGGAGATCATGCATGCCGGCGACGTGGAGGCCGTGCTGGCCATCGAGCAGCGCGCCTATGCGTTCCCCTGGACCCGCGGCAACTTCATCGATTCGCTGGCCGCCGGCTATCTGGCTCGTGTGCTGCGCGACGAGACGGGCGCCATGCTGGGCTATTTCCTGGCGATGCAGGGCGTGGGCGAACTGCACCTGCTCAACATCACGGTGAGCCCGGCCCTGCAGGGCCGGGGCCATGCGCGGCAGATGCTGGACGCCCTGCGGGTGCTGGCGCAGCAGCTCGGCTGCGAGCAGATCTGGCTGGAGGTGCGCGAGAGCAATGCGCGCGCGCGCGAGGTCTATCTGCGCTACGGTTTTGCCGAGGTGGGCCTGCGGCGCGGCTACTACCCGGCCGCCGGCCGGCGCGAGGATGCGGTGCTGATGAGCCTGCCGCTGGGGCCGGGAGAGGCGCGATGAGCTGGGATGCACGTCAGCAGGCGATGCTGGAGGCCATGGGCCTGCGGGTCTGGACGGCGCCGCCGGCGCCCGAGGCGCTGGCCGTGGCCGAGGTGGTGGCCGAGGTGGCGAAACCGGCGGCCGTCGAGCCGGCGCCGCGCCGGGCCGCCGAGCCGCCGCCCGTGACTTCGGCACCGCCCAGGGCGCAGCC
>NZ_JBWKPM010000028.1:0-62224 GCF_059418245.1 Roseateles sp. GW821-FHT09B06
GGACTATGCGCACCTGGCGCCCATCAAGCGCCAGTCGGCCTCGCTGTTCGTCGGACAGCCGGTGTCCCTGCAGTAAGAAGCGCCGCAGTTGGCGCCCGGTCGAGCCCGCCGTGCTCGACCGGGTCGCCGCCGGTTCACGAAGGAGCGCCCAGCCGCTGAGCTTGGGGTCGGGCGCTGCCGCGGTGCAGACCTGTCGAGCGCAAGGGCTGGATGGCTCATCCGCCCGCCAATGTGCCTGCCGCCGGCTCGAAAAAAGCCAGGCCCGCTCCACGCCGGACTCATGCCGCCAGGTTGACGGGCACGACGGCATCCTTCAGGACACTGCGCAGCACGAAGCTGCTGTGCACGCCGGAAACGCCGGGAATGCGAGTCAGATGACCGAGCAACAACGCCTGGTAATGATCCATGTCTCGCACGGCGACCTTGAGCTGATAGTCCGCCTCCTGGCCCGTGATGAGCAGGCATTCCAGAACCTCGGGCAACAGGCTTACCGCGGCTTCGAAGCCGGCGAAGCGCTCGGTCGTGTGCACGTCCATCGAGACATGGACCAGCGCTGTCAGCGTCAGTCCCAGCTTCTTGGCATCGACCGTCGCCCGATAGCCCGTGATCAGCCCCGCATCCTCCAGGGCTCGCACGCGGCGCAGGCAGGGCGAGGGGGACAGCCCGATACGGTCGGCCAGCTCCTGGTTGTTGATGCGGCCTTGCCGTTGCAGGATTTCAAGAATCTGCCGGTCGAACTTGTCGATGCTCAAGCGAATTCCATTGAGTTTCCATGATTTGGCAGATTATTGCGCAAATAGCATTTGCACGGCCATTTTCGCAATCATCTGCCAAGCCCGCCTATCTACACTGACTGCATCGAGTTACCGATTCGGGCAGCGCCGGGCCACAAGCCTCTTCCCGCGTATCGCCGCCTCAAAAAGGCAAGGCCGATGCGCAACCAAGACCCCAAGTGCATCCGCATGCCTTGGGGTTTCGCTTTTTTGGGGTGGCTGCCCCTGGGTAGGGCGGGGCTTCGTGGTGACAGTCGAGGGCTTGCTTTCCAAAGCGTCATAGCCCGGAGGGGGCGGCCCAGATAGAAGTCTGCTCTTTGTCAATCGGCCAGACCTAACGCTGTGGGCGCTGTGGGACGTTCTTTAGCTTCAGTACATCGCGGAACACGGGGTGGATCTCCCAAGAGAAGCCTTGATCGGCGTTGTTCCTTGCGTTCAGCAGCGCCGGATTGTCGGCATAGGACAAGTGCTCGTACTTGCCGCCTGGAAGATCACGACGGGCTGTGAGGAAGCCAATCTGAAAAAGAAAGTGAGCAACTTCCATTGCGGAAGCCTGCCCAATGACGCCGGCAATTTTCGGATGGACCGCCTGCAGTACCCGATTGTTCAGAGCAGTCATTAGGTCACTGGTAGCGAACCATTCCGGTTCACCAACAAATGCGGTCAGGAGTTCTTCAATCTCTGGACATTGCGCCCGGAATTCGGCCACCGTGTCCTGAACTCTTCTGCCGCCAAACGCCGGAAGAACTCCGGTGATGTCGTCCTTGTTTATGTGCTCTCTACGAGCGGTAGCCGCACCCGCTGCGGCGTGCTTGCATAGTTCAACCATCCACCTTGGCCGTCGCCGGGACAGGGTGTGAAGGATCGTTGTGGGGGGGCGCACCTGATCGCCCCAAGGCATGGGGTCGTCGAATGCAAGCGCGATCAATTGACGGCTCCGCTTATCCAGCGTCACGTTCAACGTCTTTCGGACCCTGGGCCACGCCCCCGTGCGAACCAGATGTGCCTCAATCCGCTTAGCAATGACCTCGTAGTAGTCGTCCAATGACCAAGATAGCGACTTCACGTACTGCTCAACATGGGAAAGCGTCTCGTGATTCTGCTTGATCGTCGCCCAGACATTCGGCCGAACCGTCAACCGGAACCGGAACTCCGGGATTAAGTTCGCGATCTGCCGGCACGCACTAAATGCCGATGCCACCTTGGCACGCTGCACGGGGGTGTTCTCAAAGTTGTTGTCTAGGTCGTCGATGAGCATCCAGACCTCGGAGCCCTTCTCTGACCATCTCTTCAGCGTCTGTTCTGGATTGACAGTGCTTTGCCTCGTTCGCTCCAGCGGCACTGCTGATGTCTTTAAACGATCCACAACTGAAGACACGAACGACCTCTGCTTGTAGCCGTTCAATTCGGCGGTCTCGACGAGCGAAATTGCGTCGTCACTGAACGCTAGCTCGATGGACGCACCGATTTCGTTTGCGGCAAGTCGCAGCATGTTCACTTTCCACGCGCGAACCCAGCGATCAAAGTCCGCAACTTCGAGTTCCGGTGAAATGGAAGACGCAGGTATACGGATGATCACTGGCGTCGTCGTGCGCTTCCGAAGCTCCAAATTGACGAGGCGGAGTAGCGCAGATTTACCTTCGCCCTTGTAGGCCCGGATTACGGCAAGAGGACTATCGGGATCAAGAAAGTCGGCGACTTCAGGGCGCTTGACGGCGTAGCTGGAAAAGATGTCCTCAAGCTCGTCCTCTGCGGCTTCGTTGCCAAACAGGTGCCTGTCTGAAAAGTCGATCAGCGCCATCATCGCCCCCTCGTGTTTTAGGTCAGTCTACGATGCCCCGAGGGGCTGCGACATACGAAGCAACCTTGCTTAACGCTTAGTTCGCGCAGACAGCCAGAAGAACCCGAGGACGGCCACCAGCGCCGGCCAATAGTGGTAGGGGCGCTTGGCGGGATCGCTGTAGATGACGACTGCCAATCCAGTGCAGCCAAGGAGCATTGCGATAGGCAGGAGCAGCCAAACGGCTGCACCCACGATGAAGGCGCCACCGAGCGCCAGCGGGATCAGGGCGAGGAAGATCAGGACTTCAAACATCGCGCTCCTTCGTCGTTGAAAAGGTGCGGATGCTATGACCGGCCAGGGCTGCGGAGGGTCAGTTCGTGCCCCCCGGTTTTCCTACTTTTTTCCTACGGCCAAGAAAAAAGCACCTAGAGAACTCTCTAAGTGCTTGATCTGATTGGCGCGCCCGGCTGGGATCGAACCAGCAACCCCTGCCTTCGGAGGGCAGTACTCTATCCATTGAGCTACGGGCGCAGCGCGGCGCATTCTAGCAGTGCGGCGTTGCGCGGCCGCCCAAGCGGCCGGTGGGGCGCAGATATAATTCTGTGGTTTTGCTGTCCGCTGAGTCAGCGGACAGGGTGCATTCCATCCATTGCCGACGCCAACGAGGAATAAATGAGCGCTACCCAAGATCACGGGCACGACCACCACAGCGCGCACGCCGATGCGCATGAGGGGCCGATCAAGACGCCCAAGCAGCTGATCTGGGCCGTGTTCTTCGCGTTCGTCATTCCCATCGTCGTGATCATCCTGCTGGCCAATTACGTGACGGCGGCGAGCAAGCCCGGCGCGGGCAGCGATGGCATGAGCGAGCAGGCGGTGGCCGCGCGCATCCGCCCGGTGGGCAGCATCGAGATCAAGGACCTGTCCGATCCCAGCGCGATGAAGACGGGCGAGCAGGTGTTCCAGGCCCAGTGCGCGGCCTGCCACACCACCGGCGCCGCCGGCGCCCCGAAGCTGGCCGACGCGGCCGCCTGGGCCCCGCGCGTCAAGACCGGCTTCGACACGCTGCTGAGCTCGGCCCTGAAGGGCAAGGGCAATATGGGCGCCCAGGGCGGTGGCGACTTCACCGACTTCGAAATCTCCCGCGCCGTGGTCTATCTGGCCAACCAGGGCGGCGCCAAGTTCGACGAGCCCAAGGCTCCGGCGCCTGCCGCCTCGGCCGCGCAGTAAGCGCTCCGCGCCTCCAAGGAGCCGACCCGCGGGGTCGGTTTTTTTGCGCCAGATGCCGGGGCGCCGCTGCGCTCGCCGCCATGGCGGCATGGCAGTCGCCATGTCCGGCCATGTCCGGGAGCGATGGGCCTCGTGCCGACCACCCTGCCGGCGCATGCGCAGCGGACGGTGCCGATCTGGCGGGCCTGCACCGCCGCCGTGGCTGTGCCGCCCCTTACGTGCATGTCGACGCAGGCCGATCCGCAGCGGCCCGGGTAGGCGCCGCGGCCGCCGTATCAGGCTTCCGGTGCGGCGATCACGCCATGACGTGTCAGCAACTCGGCATGGGTGGCCGTCTGCGGTTGCCACATGCCGGCCTCCACCATCTCGGCCGCCAGGCCCATGTCCAGGCTGTGCACGAGGCCCAGCCCGAGGTCGGTCGTGAGATAGAGCCGGTCGCGCTCGTCCAGCCAGGCGCGCTCGGGCCGCGCCGCGCGGCCGGTGTGGCTGCTCAGCTGCAGCGCCGCCATGCTGCCGGACAGGCGCCAGACCCAGGGCGCGGCCTCCAGCTGCACATAGACGCGCTGCGGACCGTTCTGGAAGAACCAGGCGCCGCGCTCGTCGGCGGCATAGTTGCGCTCGATGAAGCCGATCAGCTTGTCATGCGTGATGCGGCTGCCCTTGACCTGGGGGAAGGGGCCGGCGGCCTGGATGCGTTCGTCACGCATATACCAGTCGCCGCGCGCGTCCAGCGCCAGCCAGCCGTAGCAGTGCGGCACGTTGGGCCATTTCTTCAGCGCGGCTTGAACGATCGCATCCATGGCCCAGTGTCGCTCAGAGTGCCTGCGCCAGCCAGTTGCACACCTGCGTCGGCATCGTGGTGACGCGCGCCGGCGGGCGGCCGTGCGGGAAGCCCACGTGGCCGCCCTGGGCCGGCTGCCACAGCGTCACGTGGCGGCCGGCATCCTCCGGGCGCGGCAGGCAGGCGGCCGGCACGAAGGGGTCGTTGCGGGCGTTCAGCGCCAGCGCCGGGATGCGGATGCGCCGCAGATGCGGCTTGGCGGAGGCGCGCGCCCAGTAGTCCTCGGTGTTGCGGAAGCCGTGCAGCGGCGCGGTGAAGAGGTTGTCGAATTCATAGAGATCGCGCGCCTGGGCCAGGCGCTCGCCATCGAACAGGCCGGGATGCTGCTGCAGCTTGCGCAGCGCCTTGGGCACCATGGTGCGCAGGAACATGCGGGTGTAGACCAGCCGGTTGAAGCCCTGGCCGATGGCATGGCCGGCCGCGGCCAGGTCCAGCGGCGAGCAGATGGCGCAGACGGCGCGCGCCGTCGCGCCGGCGCTGTGCTCGGCCTCCTCGGCCCAGCGCAGCAGGGCATTGCCGCCCAAGGACACGCCGGCGGCGAGCAGCGGCCCGCCATGCTGGGCCTTGAAGCGCTCCAGGATCCAGCCGATCTCCTCGTAGTCGCCCGAATGGTAGGCGCGCGGCGCCAGGTTCAGCTCGCCCGAGCAGCCGCGGAAATGCGGCAGCGCGAAGGCCCAGCCGAGCTGGCGCGCCACCCCGGCGAAGGCCTGCACATACTGGCTTTCGGAGCTGCCCTCCAGGCCGTGGAACAGCACCAGCAGGGGCTGCCCGGGCAGCGCGTCGAGCCGGTCGACGTCGATGAAGTCGCCGTCGGGCGTGGTCCAGCGCTCGCGCCGGAACACCGGCGCGCTGCCCTCGTAGCGGCGCGCATAGAGCGCCGGCCAAATGGTCTGCGCGTGGCCGCCCGGCAGCCACAGCGGGGCGCGGTACTGCATCGCCCGCCCTCAGTGCAGGGTGGCCGGTTCCTCGACCACCTCCTGGATGTCGTGCGCGGTGCCGGGGCTGGCATGGTGCAGCACCATGCGCCAGCCCAGCGCCGTCTTCAGGTACACGTTGGTGGCAATCACCCAGGCGCTCTGCTGACCCTCCGGGCCCTGCACCTGGACGCGCTCCAGCACCTGGTGGACGGCGGTCTCGCCGCTGTGCAGGCGCCGCACCCGTTCCGGGTGGACGGCGATCGCGCCCTGGCCGAACATGCTCTCGAAGGCGGCGCGGATCGCGCCGAAGCCGACGATGCGCGGCCCGCCGGGATGCACGCAGGAGATCTCGTCCTCGTCCGCCCAGACGGCCATCAGGCGCTCCAGGTCGGCGCCTTGCAGCGATTCGTAGAACTGGGCTTCGGTGTCCTCCGGCGAGGCGAGCAGGGCGGCGGTCTGGGCTTTCGGGCGGTGCATGTCAGGGATTGTAGGGAGGGCGCATCCGAACCGCATGTCGGCGCGTAAGAATGGGCCATGAGCAGCAGCCCCAGCGCCCCCGGCCAGGACCTGGCCACCCTGCTGTCCCGCGTCGCCCTGGGCGACCGGGCGGCCTTCGAAGCCCTCTACCGCGCCACCAGCGCCCAGCTGTTCGGGGTGGTGCTGCGCATCAACCGGGACCGCGGCCAGGCCGAGGAGGTGCTGCAGGAGGTCTATGTCAAGGTCTGGCGCGCCGCCGCCGATTTCGATCTCGGCCGGGCTCAGCCGCTGACCTGGCTGACCAGCGTGGCGCGCAACCGCGCGATCGACAGCCTGCGCCGCCGCGCCGCCGAGCCGGCCACGGTGAGCCGCTTCCAGGGCGACGACGAGGGCGGTGTCGATGGCGGCGAGCGCGACCTGCTGGAGGCCCTGCCGGACGGCCGGGCCGGCCCGCTCGAGCTGCTGGACGCGGCCAGCCAGGCGCAGCGCCTGCAGCGCTGCATGCAGGGCCTGAGCGGCGAGCAGCGTTCCAGCCTGGCCCTGGCCTACTACCAGGGGCTCTCGCATGCCGAGGTGGCCGAGCATCTGGCCCAGCCGCTGGGCACGGTGAAGAGCTGGGTGCGGCGCGGGCTGCAGAGCCTGCGCGCCTGTCTGGACCGGGCCGCCGGCCGGATGGGCGCGGATGCCGGTGGGAGGGCTGCCTGATGGACTACGGCCGCCCCGAACTGGCCGAGAAACTGGCCGCCGAATATGCGCTGGGCACGCTGCGCGGCGGCGCGCGCCGGCGCTTCGAGCGCCTGTTGCCCGCCCATCCGGGGCTGCTGCGCGCGCTGCAGGACTGGCAGCAGCGCCTGCAGCCGCTGGCCGCGCCGGTGCAACCGGTGGAACCGCCCGCGCGGGTCTGGAGCGCCGTGCAGCGGCGCCTGTTCGGCGCGCCGCTGCCCTGGTGGCGGCGCCTGGGCCTGTGGCAGGGCGTGGCCGGCAGCGCCAGCGCGGGTGCCCTGGCGCTGGCCCTGCTGCTGATGCAGCCGATCCCGGTGCAGCCGCCGCTGGTGATCGTGCTGAACACCACCGAGGCCGGCGCCGGCATCCTGAAGGCCGGCTTCGTCGCCAGCGTCAGCGCCGATGGCGGCGCCCTGGTGCTGAAACCGCTGGGCGTGCTGAGCCTGGAACAGGGCCGGGCGCTGGAACTCTGGGCGGTGCCGGTTCGGGGCGCACCGCGCTCGCTGGGCCTGGTGTCCGGCGCGGCCACCACCACGGTGCTGCGCCAGCGGCTGCTGACGAACACCGCGGCCTTCGCGTTGAGCCTGGAGCCGGCCGGCGGCTCGCCCACCGGGGCGCCCACCGGGCCGATCGTGTCGGCCGGAACCATCTAGCTGCATCCGTTGCTCGGGGATCTGCGTAAGAGGCTGCACCTCTCACCAACCCTTGAGGAGCCTGCGATGACGAAGTCTCTGGTTTTGCTGCTGCCCATGGCCCTGCTGGGCGCCTGCATGTCGGCCCCGAAGATGGCCGCCGTCGACAACGCCGCCCTGCCCGAGGCGGTGCGCGCGCCGATGGGCGCGAGGCAGACGATGTGGACCGTCGGCGTGGGCGAAATCACCTATGAATGCCGCGCCAGGAAGGACATGGCCGACCGGTACGAATGGGCCTTCGTCGCCCCGGCGGCGCAGCTGAGGAACGCCGCCGGCCAGGTGGTAGGCAAGTATTACGGCGGCCCGACCTGGGAGGCCGCCGATGGCTCCAGGGTCAGCGGCAAGCAGCTGGCGGTGGCACCGGCGGGCGCCGGCAACATCCCGCTGCAACTGGTCAAGGCCGATCCCGCGATGGGAGCCGGTGCGATGCAGGGCGTCAGCCATATCCAGCGCCTGAAGACCCAGGGCGGGGTGGCGCCGGCCGCGCCCTGCGGCGGAGCCAACCAGGGCGAGCGCCGCCAAGTGGCCTACCAGGCCGACTATGTGTTCTACGGCATGTGATCGGACCGGGACTCAGGGCAGCTTGGCCAGGATCTTGTCCATCTCGGCGGCGCTGAAGGCGCGCAGCGACCTGGAGCGCACATTGCCCTGCTTGGCGATGCTGAGGCTGAAGGCCGTCAGCGCCTGCTCGTCCTGGGCTTCCAGCACGCAGACCAGATCGCATTCGCCCAGGGTCCAGTAGACCTCGCGCATATTCACGCCGAACTTGCCCGCCATCTCCTTGGCGGCGGCGGCGCGCTGGGTCGTGCCCTTGATCTCCTGCAGGCCCTTGTCCGTGAAGCTCATCAAACCGATATAGGTGACCATCGTGAGACTCCTGTACGGGGGCGCAAACCGGAGCGGGTGCGCTGCCCCCGAGCGCGGCCCACCCGCCGTGATGGCGGGGGCGGTCATCCTACGCCGCTGCTTTGCAAAGGCAAGGCCATGTCCGGCACTGGCCGCCGCCGCCGCCCGGACGTACCATCCTTGCCCTCGCTGACCGTTCCATCGCAATGGAGGCATCTATGGCTTATCACCTCGAAGGACGCTTGCTGGAGGTCTGCAACTGCAAGGTGTTGTGCCCTTGCTGGATCGGCGAGGATCCCGACTTCGGCACCTGCGACACCATCGTCGCCTGGCGCATCGACAAGGGCACGGTCGAGGGTACCGATGTCGCGGACCTGACGATCGCCGCGGTGGCCCATGTGCCGGGCAATATCCTGCAGGGCAACTGGACGGCGGCGATCTTCGTCGACGACCGCGCCACGGCGGCCCAGGAGGCGGCGCTGCTGAAGGTCTACACCGGCCAGGCGGGCGGCCCGGTGGCCGATCTGGCCAAGCTGATCGGCACCGTGGTCTCGGTGGAGCGCGCGCCGATCCGCTTCGATGTGCAGGGCGGCAGCGGCACGCTGGAGATCGGCAGCGACTACTACGCCGAGCTGGAGCCCTATCTGGGCGCCACCGGCGGCAAGACCACGCTGTCCGACACGGTGTTCTCGACCGTGCCCGGCGCGCCGGTCTTCGTCGGCAAGTCGCCGCGCTACCGCTCCAAGAACCCGGCCCTGGGCATCGACCTCGACATCAAGGGCCATAACGCGCTGCAAAGCATCTTTGTCTTCGACGCCTGAGCCGCGCCGGCCATGCCGCGGGCGAGTTCATCCCTGCACCGCCGCCTCTTTGCGCCGCTGCTGATCGCGCTGGCCGCCCTGGCCTGGGCGCTGCTGTGGGCCTGGAGCCTGAGTCCCTATGCCCGCTATCTGGAGCATGGCGGCCTGGACGCGGGGCCGGCGGCGGCGCTGTGCCGGACCCTGCCGGGCGGCGCCTGGTGGCTGCCGCCGGCGCTCTCGGCCCTGGCCTGGCTGCTGATGCTGGTGGCGATGATGCTGCCCACCACCCTGCCGCTGTTCGAGGCCCTGGCGCGGCTGGCGGCGCAGCGCGTCGACCGCGGCCGCCTGCTGCTGCTCTTGGGCCTGGGCTATCTGGCGGTCTGGGCGCTGTTCGGACTGCTGGCCCATGGGCTGCAGGAGCAGTTGCTGGCCACGCCGCTGGCGCTGCGCCAGGGGCGGCTGGTCGGCGCCGCCACCCTGGCGCTGGCCGGTGCCTTCCAGTTCAGCCGGCTCAAATATCAATGCCTGGAGCAATGCCGCACGCCGCTGAGCTTTGTGATCCGCCATTGGCAGGGCCGGCGACCGCGCTGGCAGGCCTTCCGGCTGGGCGCGCATCACGGCCTGTTCTGCGTCGGCTGCTGCTGGGCCCTGATGCTCACCATGTTCGTCGTCGGCATGGGGCATCTGGGCTGGATGCTGCTGCTGGCCGTGGCGATGGCGATCGAGAAGAACGCCCCCTGGGGCCGGCGTCTCGGTGCGCCGCTGGGCCTGGCCCTGCTGCTGGGGGCGGCCTGGCTGGCGCTGAGCGGGGGCGGAGCATGAAGAGCTGGCAGCTAGTGCTGCTCAGCGCCACCGCGATGCTGGCCTTCGCCGCCAACTCCCTGCTGTGCCGCCTGGCGCTGCAGCCGCCCGCCAGCATCGACCCGGCCAGCTTCACCGGCCTGCGCCTGGCGGCGGGCAGCGCGATGCTGGCCCTGATCCTCGCGCGCCGTCCGGCGCGCGTGGCCGGCGCCGCCGCGGCGCCGGACTGGCTGGCGGCCCTGATGCTGTGGGTCTACATGGCCTGCTTCTCCTTCGCCTACCTGAGCCTGCCGGCCGGCAGCGGCGCGCTGATCCTGTTCGCCGCGGTGCAGCTGACCATGTTCGGCGCCGGCCTGCGCGCCGGCGAGCGCTTCGCGGCGGCCGGCTGGCTGGGTCTGGCCCTGGCCCTTGGCGGCCTGCTCTACCTGGTGGCGCCGGGCCTGGCCGCGCCCGCGCCGCTGGGAGCGGCCCTGATGGCGCTGGCCGGTCTGGCCTGGGGCATCTATTCGCTGCGCGGCCGGCGCGCTTCCGATGCGCTGGCGGCCACGGCCGGCAATTTCCTGCGCGCCCTGCCGCTGGGCCTGGGCTTGAGCCTGCTCGCCTGGTCGGGCTTGGGCGAGCTGCACCTGCAGGCGCGCGGCGTGCTCCTGGCCCTGGCCTCGGGGGCGCTCAGTTCGGGCCTGGGCTATGTGATCTGGTATGCCGCGCTGCCGGGGCTGACGGCGCTGCGCGCCGCCACCCTGCAGCTCTCGGTGCCGCCGCTGGCGGCCCTGGGCGGGGTGCTGCTGCTCGGCGAGGCCCTGACGCAGCGCCTGCTGCTGGCCTCGCTGGCGATCCTCGGCGGCATCGCGCTGGTGCTGCTGCAGCGCGCCCGCGCGCCGCGCTGAACCGCGGTGCTGGCTCGGCCAGGCCGCTGGTACGCGGCATGGCCCTCGTCGGGCGTCGACGCGTCCGCTGGGGCTCGTCCCGGCCCCGACTCAGTGGTGCGGGTGCAGCACCTCGCCGGCCTTCAGCTTGTAGACCGTGCCGCAGTAGGGGCACTTGCCGCCGCCCTCATGCGTCACGTCGATGAAGACCTTGGGATGGTTGCTCCACAGCGCCATCTTGGGGTTGGGGCAGGCCACCACGCCGGGGCCCTGCACGTCCTGGGCCGTCACTTCGACCACTGCTTTGACTTCGCTACTCATAAAAATTTCTCTCTCTCAGACCAGGGTCAGCCACTCGGCGTACTTGGGGTTGCGGCCGTTGACGATGTCGAAGAAGGCCGCCTGGATCTTCTCCGTGATGGGACCGCGGCTGCCGCGGCCGATCTCGATGCGATCCAGCTCGCGGATCGGCGTCACCTCGGCGGCGGTGCCGGTGAAGAAGGCTTCGTCGCTGATATAGACCTCGTCGCGCGTGATGCGCTTCTCGACCAGCTTCAGGCCCAGGTCTTGGCAGATCGCGAAGATGGTGTTGCGCGTGATGCCGTTCAGCGCGCCGGCCGACAGGTCGGGCGTGTAGACCACGCCGTTCTTGATCACGAAGATGTTCTCGCCCGCGCCCTCGGAGACGAAGCCCGAGGCGTCCAGCAGCAGGGCCTCGTCATAGCCGTCCTCGGTGGCCTCCATATTGGCCAGGATGGAGTTGGTGTAGTTCGACACCGCCTTGGCCTGGGTCATCGTGATGTTGACGTGGTGGCGGGTGTAGCTGCTGGTCTTGACGCGGATGCCGCGCTTCAGGCCTTCCTCGCCCAGATAGGCGCCCCAGGACCAGGCCGCCACCATCAGGTGGATGGTGTTGCCCTTGGGGCTGACACCCAGCTTCTCGGAGCCGATCCAGGTCAGCGGACGCAGATAGCAGCTCGAAAGCGCGTTCTCGCGCACCACCTGCTTCTGCGCCTCTTCCACCTGTTCGAGGGTGAAGGGGATCTTCATGCGCAGGATCTTGGCGCTGTTGAACAGGCGCTCGGTGTGCTCGCGCAGGCGGAAGATGGCCGTGCCCTTGTCCGTCTTGTAGGCGCGCACGCCCTCGAAGGCGCCGCAGCCGTAGTGCAGCGTGTGGGTCAGCACATGGATCTTGGCGTCGCGCCAATCGACCAGCTGGCCGTCCATCCAGATCTTGCCGTCGCGGTCTTCCATGGACATGGGAACTCCTCAATGCAGGGATAAAGCGCGGATTTTATGCAAGCCGGCCGCGCCGGGCGGCCGATGATGATCTTGTGCAGGATCTCACGCATAACTTGGAAACCCGCCGCAAGCCCCCCCGCCCACCCCCCGGCCCATGGGGGCGCCGCCGGCCGGTTCGGGCCGATTGCTCCGTAAAGTTCGGTCATCGCGGCGAGGGGCCGCTCCAACGGAACCACCACCATGAAGAAACTGCTTGCCACCGCTCTGTTTGCCGGCCTCGGTCTGGCCACCTCCGCACATGCCGCGCTGACCAGCGGCAGCGTCTCCTGCACCAGCGGCACCACCAACGTCGCCTTCATCGACTG
Source organism: Roseateles sp. GW821-FHT09B06 (assembly GCF_059418245.1). Lineage (NCBI taxonomy): Bacteria > Pseudomonadati > Pseudomonadota > Betaproteobacteria > Burkholderiales > Sphaerotilaceae > Roseateles > Roseateles sp. GW821-FHT09B06. The sequence continues at coordinate 12,357 of NZ_JBWKPM010000028.1, forward strand.
CGCCGGCTCCTTCGTCGGCAATCTGAGCGGCTCGCTGAGCGCGGACCAGATCGCCATGCTGAACAGCAGCTTCGGCGACAAGGGCTTCAGCTACAGCTCCAGCCTGAGCTACAGCATGAGCAACGGCGCCGGCAACGGCGTGTTCAGCGACGACGGCAAGGACTTCTCGCTCAACTTCGATGCCGGCACCAAGGCGACCGGCCTGTTCGTGATCGGCCTGAAGCAGGCCAATGCCTACAGCTTCTACCTGTTCGACGGCGGCACCCAGGGCATCAACCAGCTGTCCTTCGACGTCAAGGGCGTCGTCAGCGGCCCGCAGGCCGGCGGCCTGTCGCATGCGGTCTTCCTGGGCAATGTCCAGACCGCGGCCGTGCCCGAGCCCGAGACCTACGCGCTGATGCTGGCCGGTCTGGCCGCCGTGGGCTTCGTCGCCCGCCGCCGCGCCCGCAGCGCCTGAGCGCCTGAGCGGCCGATGACCGCGGCCTGCTAAGCGCCGGCCTCGGCGATGCGAAACCGCACCGTCACGCGAAGTCCGCCTTCGCGGGCGGTGTCCAGCGCGACGCTGGCGCCATAGCGTTCGGCGATCTGCTGGACGATGGCCAGGCCGAGGCCGCAGCCTTCCGCGTCGGCATCGGGGATCCGGTAGAAGCGCGAGAACACCTTTTCGCGCTCCCGCGGCGGAATGCCGGGGCCGCTGTCCGCCACCTCCAGCACCGCGAAGTGCTCGTCGCAACGTTGCACCTCCACCCGGATGCGTCCCCGCGCCGGGGTGTAGCGGATCGCGTTGTCGACCAGGTTGGCCACCAACTCATGCAGCAGCACGCCGTGCACGCGCACCGGCGTGGCCGGCCCGCCGTCGAACGCCAGGTCGATCGACTTGGCCAGCGCCAGCGGCAACAGCTCGAAGCTGGCCTCGCGCGCCGCTTCGACGAGATCCAGCGACTCGACGCCGTGCAGCGCCATCGGATCGCTGCGCAGCAGGGCCAGCAACTGGTGCACGACGCGGGCCGTGGTCTCGGTGCCGTCGCGCAGCTCCTCGACATAGGCGCGCATGCGCGCCGGGTCCTGCTGGCCGAGCGCCAGCTCGGCCTGGGTCCGCAGCACGGCCAGCGGCGTCTTCAGCTGGTGCGTGGCATCGGCCACGAAGCGATGGTGCGCCTCGTTGACGCCGCGCTGGCGTTGCATCTGCTGATTGATCGCCTCGATCAGCGGCACCACCTCGCGCGGCACGGTACCGGTGTCCATCGGGGACAGGTCTTGCTCGTCGCGGCCGCGGATCTCGTCGCGCAGGCGGCGCAGCGGCTGCAGGCCGCGGCGCACGCCGAAGACGATCAGCGCGGCGGCGCCGCCGAGCAGCGCCAGCTGGGTCAGCGTCGCGTCGAGCATGATGCGACGCGACAGCGCTTCGCGCGCCACCCGGGTCTCGGCGACGCTGACGAGGGCGGTGGAGCAGGCGGCCACGCCCTCGACGGGGCGGCGCAGCGTCACCAGGCGCACGGGCAGGTCGCCATGCCGCGCGCGCGTGAAGACGGGCGTTGCGTCGGTGGGCGGGCTGCCGTCGGTTTCGAGCTCGGGCGTGCCGGCGATGAAGGCCGGCGGCGCCAGGCAGGACACCTTGTAGAACACGCGGTCCTGGGCCTGGACCTCCAGCATCTGCAGCGCCGCCGGCGGGATGTCGACCGCCAGCAGGCCGTCGACGGCGGCCATGCGTTCGGCGATCACCAGGGCCGAGCCCAGCAGCACGCGGTCATGGGCCTCGTCGGACTGCGCCTCGCTGCGCAGCGTCTGGATCCGCAGCGCCAGCGCCCACGGCAGGAGCAGGGGCAGCAGCCACAACAGCAGGTGGCTCCTAAGCCGTCGCATCGTCCAGCGCTTCCATCAGGTAGCCCAGCCCGCGCAGCGTGCGGATCTGCAGGGCGCCCGCGGGCAAGCGCCGGCGCAGCCGGTGCACGTAGATCTCGATCGCATCGGGCGTGATCGACTCGTCCAGCGTGCACAGGCGGCCGCACAGCGCCGACTTGCTGACGGGCCGGCCCGTGTGCGCGATCAGCACCTCCAGCACCTGGTGCTCGCGCGGCGGCAGCGCCAGCAGTTCGCCGCCCAGCCGGAAGCATTGCGCCACCGAGTCGTAGCTCAGCGGGCCGAGCGTGAACACCGCGTGCGCGCGTCCGATCCGACGCCGCCCGATCGCGCGCAGCCGGGCAATCAGTTCGGCGAGGTCGAAGGGTTTGGGCAGGTAGTCGTCGGCGCCGGCATTGAGTCCGCGCACGCGGTCGACCGTGCCACCGCTGGCCGTGAGGATCAGCACCGGCACGTCGTTGCCGCGCGCCCGTGCGCGGCGCAGCACCTCCAGCCCGTCCAGCCGCGGCAGCGCCAGATCCAGGATCACGGCGTCGTAGTCCTCGGTGACCAGCACCTGCTCGGCCTGCAGGCCATCGGCCACCGCGTCGGTGACCATGCCGGCCTCGCGCAGCGCGGCCGACAAGCTGTGTGCGAGCCTCGCACTGTCCTCGGCCAACAAGACGCGCATGAGCTCGTCAGCGGCCGATTTTGAGGCCCGGCTCGGCCACTTTTGAGGCGGTCTGGAGCGCGCTCCAGAGGGGAAGTGCTACTGGCATGCGACACAGGCTACGACGCCAACCGGACCTTCGCAATCCCATGCGCCCTCGGCGCGGCGCCTGCCGGGTTAACCCCGCCAAGGCCGCGCCGATCTGAAAGCAATCTGAAAGCTGCCCGGGAATAGCCTGTTCTCGCGCCAGCACCACCGGGCCCGAGGCCGGCAGCGCGGCCCCGCCCTCGGCGGCCGGGAGGGCCGCATTGATACGCCGGCGCGAGCGGAGCAACCCACCACAAAGGTCCATATGCGCACCCCTATTAAACGATTCCTGCTGTCGACCCCCACCGCGGCCCTGCTGGCCCTGCTGGCATTGGGCGGCTGTGCCCACCAGGCGGGCATGCCGGCCCAGGTGATCGCCACCGACAAGGCGCCGAAGGCGATCGGCCCTTATTCCCAGGCGATCAAGGTCGGTCCCACGCTGTACCTGGCCGGCCAGATCCCGATCGATCCGAAGACCAACCAGGTGGTCGTCGGCACGATCGAAGAGGAGACCACCCTGGTGCTGAACAACCTGAAGGCCGTGCTCGAGGCCAATGGCATGACGATGGCCAACGTCGTCTCGACGTCGGTGTTCATGAAGGATCTGAACGAGTTCCCGCAGATGAACACCGTCTACGGCACTTATTTCCAGCAGACACCGCCGGCCCGCGCGACGGTGCAGGTCGCGCGCCTGCCGCGCGACGTCAAGGTGGAGATCTCGGCCATCGCGGTGAAGTGACCCCTATCTGAGCCCAACAGGAGACAACGACCATGGATCCGAAGCAACTGGATGAGCAGCGTGAGCAACTGATGCGCAAGGCCCGCGAAATCGACGGCTCGCGGCGCAACTTCTTCCGCACCGTCGGTGCGGGCGGCATCGCCGCCAGCGGAGCCGGTGCACTGCTGACGCCGCTGGAGGCGATGGCCTACGGCGGTCCGTACACGACCGCCTTCGTGCTCGACGACAGCGCGCTGTTCATGAACATCGGCACGACGGGCTCGACCCCGCGCGAGGTGCTGAAGAATCTGGACAAGAACAATACCGCGGTGGCGCGCGATCCGCGGCTGAGCTTCAACACGCAGGAGATGCGCAACACCATCGCTCGCGGCTTCGGCGCCGACCCGAACGAGATCGTGATGTCCTTCAACACGACCGACGGCATGAGCAAGATCTTCGCCGGCTGCCAGTTCAACCCGGGCGACGAGATCATCTCAACCAATATGGAGCATCCGGGCGGCAACTCGCCGATGCAGATCACCGCGGACCGGCGCGGCCTGATCATCCGGCGCGTCAACCTGCCGACCGGCGACGCCTACAGCGACGCCGAGGTATTGACGCGCTTCCAGGCGCTGCGGACGAACAATACCAAGGCGATCATGTTCTCCTCGCCGCCCTTCCTGACCGGGGTGCGGCTGCCCGAGAAATTGCTGTGCCAATGGGCCGCCAGCCAGGGGCTGATATCCATCATCGACGGCGCGCATGGCCCGGGGATGCTGAACCTGAACTTTCACGACATCGGCTGCGACTTCTACGCCGGTGCCGGCCACAAATGGCAATGCGGCCCCGGGCAGACCGGCATCATGTATGTGCGCAACAACCATGCGCCGGCCGCCCCGCAGACCTACACGAAGAACGTGACCCTGGTCGGCGGCGCGGCGGCGACCTTGACGCTGCCGGGCTACAGCAACACCAACCCGCTGCCGCCCTTCTTCCCGACGGTCAGCGGCGGCTATACCGGCGTGCCGGACTCGACCCTGGCGGGTGGCGTGCGCAACCCGGCGCACAACGTGGCAGCGACCCTGATGTCGATCGGCAACCCCTCCTACCCGGCGCTGCGTGCCTTGCAGGAATGCTGCAGCATGTGGGACGCCTGGGGCCGGCAGAACATCGAGGACTACATCGTCGGCCTGGCGCAGTACCTGCGCTACCGGCTGGTGTCGATCTGGGGGCCGGCCTGCCTGGCCGCGCCCTACAACGCCAACATACCGGGTTTTGCCCGCGTCGCGCTGACCTCGTTCAACCCCTTCTCGCCCGGCTACGACTACAACGCGGTGCTGACGCCGGCGCAGGCCACGGCGCAGACGACGGCGTCGAACAATGCGGTCAACGTCCTGCGCGAGCAGTTCGGCATTGTCGTGCGCAACACCGCCGTGCCGCACACGCTGCGCGGCAGCCCGGCGATGAATGCCGCCGCCAACGCCGCCTCGCACCCGCTGCGCATCTCCACGCATCTGTTCCATCAGCGCGCCGACGTCGACAAGCTGGTCGCGGCGCTGATGCAGGTCGTGCCGCGACCCTGAGCGGGTCGCAGCGGCGACCTCAGGGCTGCGCGGCGTCCTCGGGCCTGAGCAGGCTCCAGCGCGCCACGCGGCCCGCCTCCAGCACCACCTCGACCCGGGCCTCGCCCGGGTCGCGCCATTCATAGGTCTCCGGCGCGTCGGCGACCTTCTTGCCCAGGCTCAGGGTCAGGGGCAGCACATCGACCAGCTTCATGCCCGCCCTCAGCTTGGCGTTCAGCATCACGGCGCTGTCCACATGGCCGACCGGCGAGCTGTTGGCCATGCGCATCACGCGCATCAGCCGCGTGAACTGCATCATCAGCCAGAACACCACGCCGCTGAGCGCCAGCAGCACGCCCTGCCAGCCATAGAAGACGCCGCCCAGCACGAGGGCGGCCAGGGCGAGCGCCCATCCGATCCATTGATTCATGGGCGCGAATGCTAACCGCTGCGGGCCTCAGGCAGCGGCGGCACCCGGATCGCCGCGCTCGTCCTCGGCGGCATCCCAGCCATAGGCCCGCTCCACCTTGGCGATGCGCAGCTCGTAGTGGCTGTACCAGGCCGCTCGCCCCTGCTCGCGCGCCAGCCGGTGCTCCGCATGGGCGCGCCACTGCTGGATGTCGGCCAGGCTGCGCCAGTAGGACACCGTGATGCCCAGGCCGTCCGCGTCGCGTGCGCTTTCCACGCCCAGGTAGCCGGGTTGCTGCCGCGCCAGCTCGACCATGCGTTCGGCCGTACTGTCGTAGCCGGCCGCGATGGCGCTGCGCTGGCTGGTGAAGATGACCGCGTAGTAGGGCGCTTGCGGACGTTGAGCGAAGCCGGCCGGCATGGGGTTCTCCTGGCGATGACGTATTCTTGGCGCTGTCCGGGGGGATTGTGCCCGGGCGGGAGCGGGGCGATGCGCAAGGGGGTCTGGCTGCTGTTGGGCTTGCTGGGGGGGCTGATGGTCCCGCCGGCCTGGTCGCAGGCGGCCGCCGGCCGGCCCGATTGCTCGCGGCCCCTGAGCCTGGCCCTGCACGACCATGGCCTGCTCTACTCCGCCGAGACCTCGGAAGGCATCGACAAGGACTTCGCCGAGGAGCTGGCGCGCCGCAGCGGCTGCCGCTTCCACATCTCGCTGCTGCCGCGCGCGCGCATCTGGCAGCTGATCGAATCCGGCGCCCTGGACTTCAGCCTTTCGGGCATCGCGACGCCGGCGCGCGACCGCTTTGCCGCCTTTGCGTGGTACTTCAGCAACAAGTACTACCTGCTGGTGCGCCGTGACGCCCAGGTCGCCAGGCTGGAGGATTTCGAACGCAACGGGCGGCTGCAACTGGGCGTGATCCGCAGCTTCCGCTATGGCGAGAGCGCCAACCGTTTCGTCGACCGGCTCGACGCCCAGCAGCGCCTGGTGCAGTCCTCGGGCCTGTCGGCGCTGTTCGATGCGCTGGTGGCGGGGCAGATCCAGGGCATGATCATCGAGCCCTTCGACTACCCGACCTTGCAGTCCGAGCGCATCCGCGCGCTGACCCAGACCCTCGAGTTCGGCGATCCGCCGGTGCCGCATGGTCTGATCATGTCCCGCACCGCGCTGCCGGAGGCCGAACGGGCCAAGTGGCACGCGCTGGTGGAGGGCATGCGCAGCGACGGCGCGGTACGGCGCATCTTCGAGAAGTATTTCCGGCCGGAGCTGGCGCGGGCCATGGTGGAGGGGCCATGACCATGGCCTGTGCCGAGCCCGGCGGCGCCGGCCCGCGCTCCAGTTGGCTGCGCCGGCGCGGCCTGCCGCTGCTGGTGCTGGCCAGCGGCCTGGGCCTGAGCCTGCTGTACTGGCAGCGCGAGCTGAGCGACGAGCGCCAGCACCTGCGCAGCGCCTTCGACACCAGCCTGCGCGACATCGCCCAGCGCATCGAGCAGCGCATGGCCGCGCATGAGCATCTGCTGCAGGGCCTGCGCGGCCTGGTCGAAGCTGCGCCGCAGGCCGATGCGCCGGTGCTGCGCCGCTATGTCGACAGCCTGCCCCTGGGGGCCGATTTCGCCGGCGTGCAGGGCCTGGGCCTGGTGTTGCAGGCCGATGCCTCCGAACTGCCGGCCCTGCTGCGGGACTGGCGCCGCCGCGACGGCGCCAAGGCGCTGCAGCTCTGGCCCGCCGGCGCGCGCGAGCGCTATGCGCCGCTGCTCCAGCTGGAGCCCGAGCTGGCCCGCAACGCGGCCCAGCTGGGCCGCGACCTGTGGGCCGATGCGGTGACGCGGCGCGCGCTGGAGGCGGCGCGCGATTCGGGCCGGCTGGCGCTGTCGGCGCGGCTGGCGACGGCCGACACACCTGCGGCCTTCCTGATGGCCCTGCCGATCTATCGCGGCCAGGAGTCGCCGGATTCGCTGCAGCAGCGCCGCGCCCGCCTGCGCGGCTGGGTGGTGGCGCCGGTGCAACTGCCGGAGCTGATGGCCAGCCTCTACGGCGAGCTGCCGGCCGGACTAGCGCTGAGCATCCTGGAAGCGGCCCCGGGTGCCGAGCCGGTGACGCTGTACCGTTCGCCGGGCCGTGTCGTGGCGACCGGCACGGCGCTGTTGCAGGGGCAGGAATTCCTGGTGCTGGGCGGCCATACCTGGACGCTGGAGCTGCGGGCCGGGCCGGCCTTTGCCGCCCTGCATGGGGCCGAGGGTGGCGATGGCGTGATGTTGACCGGCCTGGCGTTGACCCTGCTGCTGAGCCTGCTGACCTGGCAGCTGGCCACCGCGCGGGACCGCGCGCAGGCCCGGGCCGAGCGCATGACCCAGGCGCTGCGCGCCAGCGAACAGCGCTGGGCCTTCGCGCTGGAGGGCGCGGGCGATGGCGTCTGGGACTGGCAACCCGTCAGCGGCTGCATCAGCGCCTCGCCCCGCTGGAAGCAGCTGATGGGCCTGGACGGCCGGCCGGGCGAGCCCGACCTGGCGCAGATGCTGGCCTGCGTGCATCCCGAGGACCGTCCGGGCCTGCAGGCCGAGCTGCAGCGCTGCCAGGAGGGGCCGGGCCGGGCCCTGGTCTGCGAGTACCGCGTGGCCGACGCCGGAAAGGGCCAGGGCGGCTGGCGCTGGGTGCTGGCGCGCGCCACCGTGGCCGAGCGCGAGGGGCCGCAGCCGCTGCGCGTGATCGGCACGCTGTCGGACATCGACGCGCGCCGCCTGTCCGAGGAGCGGGTGCGCTTCATGGCCCTGCACGATCCGCTGACCGAGTTGGCGAATCGCGCCCATTTCGGCGAGCGCATGCATTTCGCGCTGGCCAATGCGCGCCGCTACCACGAGAGCATCGGCCTGATCCTGCTGGACCTGGACCGCTTCAAGCCCGTGAACGACAGCCACGGCCATGCGGTCGGCGACCAGCTGCTGCAGACCGTGGCGCGGCGCATCAAGAGCTCGGTGCGCGAGACCGACACCGTGGGCCGCATCGGCGGCGACGAGTTTGTCGTGCTGCTGACGGGCCCGGTGACGCGCGAGACCGCCCAGCTGGTGGCCGACAAGATCTTCAACCAGGTGGCGCAGCCGCTGGAACTGGGCGGGCTGCGCGTCGAGATCACCTGCTCGCTGGGCCTGGCGCTCTATCCGGAGGACGGCCAGGACGAGCTGAGCCTGACCAAGGCGGCCGACGATGCGATGTACCGCAGCAAGCGGGCCGGGCGGCGTCTGCTGGGCGAGGTCGGCGGCGGCCTCACAAACCTCTGATCAGGTCCATCGCCTCCTCGATGCGCTCGACCGCATGCACGGTCAGGCCCTCGAGTTCCTTCTTCGGCGATCCCTTGGGCATATTGGCCTTGGGCACCACGGCCACCGAGAAGCCCAGCTTGGCGGCCTCCTTCAGCCGCTCCTGGCCGCGCGGCGCCGGCCGCACCTCGCCGGCCAGGCCCACCTCGCCGAAGGCGATGAAGCCCTTGGGCAGGGGGCGGCCGCGCAGCGAGCTCTGGATCGCCAGCAGCACGGCCAGGTCGGCGGCCGGCTCGCCGATGCGCACGCCGCCCACCGCATTGACGAACACGTCCTGGTCCATGGTCGCGACGCCGGCATGGCGGTGCAGCACGGCCAGCAGCATCGCCAGGCGGTCGCGGTCCAGGCCCACCGAGAGCCGGCGCGCGCTCGGCCCGCCGCCGTCCACCAGGGCCTGCAGCTCCACCAGCATCGGCCGCGTGCCCTCCAAGGTGACGAGCACGCAGCTGCCGGGTACCGGCTCGCCATGGGTGGAGAGGAAGATCGCGCTGGGGTTGGCCACGCCCTTCAGGCCCTTGTCGGTCATCGCGAACACGCCGATCTCGTTGACCGCGCCGAAACGGTTCTTGATCGCGCGCACCAGGCGGAAGCTGGAATGCGTGTCGCCCTCGAAATACAGCACCGTGTCGACGATATGCTCCAGCACGCGCGGGCCGGCCAGCGCGCCCTCCTTGGTGACATGACCCACCAGCACCATCGCGCAGCCGCTGGCCTTGGCGGTGCGGGTCAGGTGGGCCGCGCATTCGCGCACCTGGGCCACCGAGCCCGGCGCCGAGCTGAGCTGTTCGGAATAGATGGTCTGGATCGAGTCGATCACGCAGAAGGCCGGCCGTTCGGCCTCCAGGGTGGCGAGGATCTTCTCCAGATTGATCTCGGCCAGCACCCGCACCTTGTTGCCCGGCAGGCCCAGGCGGCGCGAACGCATCGCGATCTGCGCGCCCGATTCCTCGCCGGTGACATAGAGCACCGGCAGCCGGGTCGACAGGTCATCGATGGCCTGCAGCAGCAGGGTGGACTTGCCGATCCCCGGGTCGCCGCCGATCAGCACCACGCCACCGGCCACGATGCCGCCGCCCAGCACCCGGTCCAGCTCATCCTGGCCGGTGGGCGTGCGCTCGAAATCGGTGGCCTCGATCTCGCTGAGCGTCGCGACCGGCTGGCTCTTGGCCAACGCCTGGTAGCGGTTCTTGCCGCCGCCGGCCGGTTCGGCCGGGCCTTCGATCAGCGTGTTCCAGGCGCCGCAGCCGGGACATTTGCCGAGCCACTTGGGGTTGGTCGCGCCGCAGTCGGAGCAGGTGTAGAGGGTTTTTTCTTTGGCCATGGGGGGATTGTCATGGGGTGGGCTGTCCGGTCCTGTCAGGACCGTGGTTTATCCTGCGTTGAAAGAAGGAAGAACGAACAAGCATCAGGAGGAAAACCGATGAGCCATGCGACGCGGGTGCTGCCATGCCGGTGCTGATCCTCATCGGCGCGCTGCTGGCGCTCTGGGCCTTCATCACGTGGGATCGGCGGCGTCCGGTGGCGCCGCTGTCCCGGGAGCGCCTGTCGCGCGGCTGCTTGCCTGCGGCGCTGACGCTGTGGCCGGCGGCATTGGCTTGGGCGTCCCGGTGCCGGCAGCTTGTTTCCAACGCGCAGGAATCCTCATGAAGATCACCGGCTCCTGCCACTGCCGCGCCATCTCCTTCAGCGCCGAGATCGACCCGTCGCGGGTCGTCGTGTGCCATTGCGCGGATTGCCAGGTGCTGTCGGGCGCGCCCTTGCGCGCCGTGGTCAGCACCCCCATCGAGCAGTTCGCGCTGACGCCGGGCAGCGCAACGCCCAAGCACTATGTGAAGCTTGCCCAGAGCGGCAACCGCCGGGTCCAGGCCTTCTGCCCCGAGTGCGGCACACCGCTCTACGGCTGCGCGGCGGAGAACCCCAGCGCGGTGGTGATCCGGCTGGGCTGCGTCGATCAGCGCGCGCAGCTGAAGCCGGCGCGGCAGATCTGGCGGCACTCGGCCCTGCCGTGGATCGGCGAACTGGGCGACGTGCCGGGCTCGCCGCAGCGGTAGCGATCCGGCCGCTCAATCCAGCCTCAGCTGCTGCGGGCTGACGCCATAGACGCGGTAATAGTGCTTGTCGTAGATGGCCGCCAGCGTGCCGTCCTCGCGCATGGCCTGCATCGCCCGCTCCAGCTGCGGCAGCGCGGCCATCAGCGGCGAGCGACGCGACACCGCCAGCGCGCGCGGCGTCGGATCGGGCACGCGGTAGCGTGCCGGCTCGACCTGCCGGGCCAGGCCCATCTGGCCAAGCAGCGCGGCCGCCTGGTCCTCGGGCATCACGACCGCATCCACCCGTTTCAGCAGCAGCTTGCGCAGATTGATCTCGTTGTTCGGGGCCGCATCCTTGTTCAGGCGCGCGTCGGCATCGAAGCGGTCGAAATAGTCGCTGCCGCTCTTGACCGCGATGCGCAGGCCGTAGAGGTCCTCGTAGCGTCCGATGCGCTCGGCCTCGCCGGCGCGCACATAGAACACCTTGTCGGCGCTGAGCCTGCGGTACGGGGTGGCCAGGAACTGCAGATAGGTCTCGCGTTCCGGGCCTGGCTGCAGGCCGATGATCAGGTCGGCCGCACCGGTCTCCATCAGCTTCAGGCAGCGCTTGTGCGGGCATTCGCTGATCTGCAGCGGGCGCTCCAGGCGCCGGGCCAGCTCGCGCACGATCTCGGTGTAGGCGCCGCCGAAGCCCGAGGCATCCCTGGTCTTCCAGGGCGCCAGCTCGCTGAAGGCGAACACCAGGGCCGGCTCGGCGGCCGCGCCCATGGGGGCGGCCAGGGCCAGCAGCAGCGCCAGCAGCGGCGCGAGGCGGGAACGCGGTGGCAAGGCGGTGCTCAATCGATGAACTGAGGAGGAAGCCGCAGTCTACGTGCCCGGCCGAGGGCCGCGGCGGGGTTGCGCCTTGTGCTAAAACCCTGGTTCCCAGTTCGGAGCAGTTGTCATGGAATTCTCGGTTTGGCTGGCCTTTTTCGCCGCGGCCTGGGCGATCAGCCTGTCGCCCGGCGCGGGTGCGATCGCGGCGATGAGCTCGGGGCTCAATCACGGCTTCAGGCGCGGCTATTTCACGACCTTCGGCCTGGTGCTGGGCATCCTGACCCAGATCGTTGTCGTCGGCGCCGGCCTGGGCGCGCTGATCGCGGCCTCCTCGCTGGGCTTCGCGATCGTCAAATGGCTGGGCGTGGCCTACCTGGTGTACCTGGGTGTGCAGCAATGGCGCGCGCCGGCCCAACCCCTGGTGGCCGAGACCGGCGAGGGCGCGGCCAGCCTGGTGACGCGCCGCCGGCTGGTGCTGCGCGGCTGGGCCATCAATGCGGTCAACCCCAAGGGCACGGTGTTCCTGCTGGCCGTGGTGCCGCAGTTCCTGGACCTGCACGCCGCCCTGGCCCCGCAGTACGCGGTGATCGGCGCCACGCTGATGTTCACCGACCTGGTGGTGATGGCCGGCTATACGGTGCTGGCCGCCCGCGTGCTGTCGGCGCTGCGCTCGGAGCGCCACCTGAAGACGATGAACAAGACCTTCGGCTCGCTCTTCATCGCCGCCGGCGCGCTGCTGGCGACCTTCAAGCGCGCGGCTTAGGGCCCACCCCCTACCGGCTTCGCCGGCCCCCTCGAGGGGGCGCGCCCGCAGGCCCGGCGGAGCCGGATCCTCGGGCGCCGGCCCGTGAATTCCCATGTCCCACCTTTCCGACCGCTGGCTGTTCTGGGGCCCGACGCTGATCTGGGCCAGCACCTGGCATGTGATCCTCTATCAGCTGGATTCCGGCGTGCCGGTGCTGAACTCGGTCGGCTGGCGCTTCGCGCTGGCCGCGCTGATGCTGGCCGGGCTCGCGCTGTGGCAGGGGCAGCGGCTGGCACTGCCGCGCTCGGCCCATGGCCTGATGCTGGCCACCGGCATCGTGCAGTACAGCGGCAACTACGTGTCGGTCTACGAGGCCGAGCGCCATATTCCCAGCGGGCTGGTGGCGGTGCTGTTCTGCCTGATGGTGTTCGGCAATGCGCTGTCGGGCCGGCTGTTCTTCGGCCAGTCGGTGACGCGGCGCTTCCTGCTGGCCTCGGCCGGGGGCGTGGCCGGCGTCGTGATGATCTTCTGGCCGGAGATCGCCGCCACCGGCACCAGGCCCACCGCGGCCTATGGTCTGGGGCTGGGCCTGCTGGCGGTGCTGGCCGCCTGCGTCGGCAATGTGCTGACCCTGACCCTGACGCGGCGCGGCCTGCCCCTGGTGCCCATCCTGGCCTGGAGCATGGGCTATGGCGCGGCCTTCCTGCTGCTGGCCGCGCTGGTCGGCGGCACCGGCCTGCATTTCGACTGGCGTCCCGGCTATCTGCTGTCGCTGCTCTATCTGGCCGTGCTGGGCTCGGTGGTGGCCTTTGTGCTGTATTTCAAGCTGGCGCAGCGACAGGGCCCGGCGCGCGCGGCGCTGACCGGCGTGGTGATCCCGGTGATCGCGTTGGCGATCTCGGCGCTGTTCGAGGGCTGGCGGCCGACCTGGCCGGCGCTGGCCGGCATGGCCCTGTGCCTGGCCAGCCTGCATGCCGCCACGCGGCGCTGAGCCGCTCAGGCCAGCGCCGGGCTGGGTGCCGGCAGCTGCTGCAGGCGGGCCCTCACCTGCTCCAGCACGCCATCGAAGGCCTGCGGCGCCATCTCGGCGCGCATGCCGGTGGGATCGAGGCTGCCCAGGCGCTGCAGGGTGTCGTTCATGAACAGGCGCAGCGCCTTGTGGATCGGAGCGTAGAGGTCGACGCGCGGCGGGGTGGGGAGGGTGTGGCTATCAAACTTCATGGCGGCAGCAACAGGCGTGGAAGGACAGGGCGCCCCGTGTTCCCTCCCGGCCCGGCGCCGGCATCGACCGAAGGAGCCAATCGGGCCGCGCCGATGGGCCACTATCGCCTCAGTGCTGCCTGGCGAGCGGCCATATCAGTCGCGCACCGGCCCCCGACCCGCCTTGACGGTCGAGCGCTGCGCCTTGCCGGCCAGGCGGCGCTGCTGCGAGCCCCAGGTCGGCTTGGTGGCCTTGCGCGCCCTGGGCGTGTGGGCCACGCCCTGCACCAGGGCCACGAGGCGCGCCACGGCGTCGGCCCGGTTCATCTCCTGGCTGCGGTGCTCCTGGGCCTTGATCACCACCACGCCCTCGCCGCTGATGCGCTGGTCGGACAGCGCCAGCAGCCGTTCCTTGATCACCGCCGGCAAGGTGGAGCGCCGAATGTCGAAGCGCAGGTGCACCGCGCTGGACACCTTGTTGACATGCTGCCCGCCGGCACCCTGGGCGCGGATGAAGCTGAAATCCAGCTCCCAGTCCGCCGGCTGCCAGTTCAGGTTCATCGATCAACAGGCGCCGGACTGCCTGATCTGCTGGAAGCGCTGTTCCAGCTCCTGGCGCAGCTGGCGGCGCATCTTGGCCGCCGCGAAGCGCCGGCATTCGTCGGGCGTCACCGGCGCGAGCGGCGGCACCGATGCGGGCTTGCCCTCGTCGTCCACCGCCACCATCGTGAAGAAGCAGCTGTTGGCGTGGCGCACCACCTGGCTGCGGATGTTCTCGGTCACCACCTTGATGCCCACCTCCATCGAGGAGGTGCCGGTGTAGTTGATCGAGGCCAGAAAGCTGACCAGCTCGCCCACATGGATCGGTTGGCGAAACATCACCTGATCCACCGACAGCGTCACCACATAGCGCCCGGCGTAGCGGCTGGCGCAGGCATAGGCCGCCTGATCCAGCAGCTTCAGGATGGTGCCGCCATGCACATTGCCGGAGAAGTTGGCCATGTCGGGCGTCATCAGCACCGTCATGCTCAGTTGGTGGGCGGGCATGTCCATGGCGTCGGCTCCTTATTCCAGATGTTCGATCGTTACAGGCACTCTTCGTGCCAGCGCGCACATCAGCTCATAGCCGATGGTGCCGCCGGCCTTCGCCACCTCGTCGACCGACAGCCGGCTGCCCTTGGGGCCCTGGCCCCACAGGGTCACTTCCGAGCCGAGGCCGGCGGAGTCGGGATCGGGCAGGGCGCTCAGGTCCACCGCCAGCATGTCCATCGAGACCCGGCCGACGGTGGTCGTGCGCGCGCCGTCCACCAGGATGGGCGTGCCGCTCGGGCAATGGCGCGGATAGCCGTCGGCATAGCCGCAGGCGACGATGCCGATGCGCATCGGCCGCTCGGCCGTGAAGCTGCTGCCGTAGCCGACGCTGTCGCCGGCCTGCAGCTGCTGCACGCCGATGATCTTGGAGCGCAGCGTCATCGCCGGCTGCAGATCCCAGTATCCCGCGTCGTGCTCCGGATAGTCGGGCACGCCGCCGTAGCTCATGATGCCGGCGCGCACCCAGTCGCTGCGCAGGCGCGGCCTGTGTTGAGACATATGGCGCAGCGTGGCGGCGCTGTTGGCCAGCGAGCGTTCGCCGGGCAGGTCGGCGCTGACCTCGTCCCAGACGGCCAGCTGGTGGGCGATGCCATCGACGCCGAAACGCTGGGCGTCGGCGTCGGAGAAATGCGTCATCAGCGAGATCTCGTCCACCTGGGGCAGGGCGTTCAGCCTTGTCCAGGCGGCGCGGAAGTGCTGCGGCGTGAAGCCCAGGCGGTTCATGCCGCTGTTCATCTTCAGGAACACGCGGTGCGGCTCGTGGGTCTTGTGCATCGCCAGCCAGTCGATCTGTTGCTCGCAATGCACCGCATGCCACAGGCGCAGGCGCGAGCACAGCTCCAGGTCGCGCGCCTCGAAGCAGCCTTCCAGCAGCAGGATGGGACCGCGCCAGCCCAGCTCGCGCAACTCCCTGGCCTCGGCCAGGTCCAAAAGCGCGAAGCCGTCGGCGCCGCGCAGGCCCTCGAAGGCGGCGGCCAGGCCGTGGCCGTATGCATTGGCCTTGACGACCGCCCAGACCTTGGCGTCGGGCGCGCAGGCGCGGGCGCGGGCCAGGTTGTGGGCGAGGGCGCAAACGTGGATCAGGGCTTCGATGGGGCGCGGCATGAGACCCATTGTGGCACCCCCCGCATGCGCGGCCGGGCCGTCACCGGCTGTCCCCCGAAAGGGGTGCATGCTATAAAGCCGCGCTCGTGCCCACTTGTGAAACGCCATTCCGGGGGCCAGGCCAGCCTCTATCGCAAGCAGATCGCAGTACGACGTTCACTCACGGGCCGATGAAAAAAGGTTTCTACACCATCATGTCAGCGCAGTTCTTCAGCTCGCTGGCTGATAACGCGCTGTTCGTCGCCGCCGTGGAGCTGCTCAGGACCTCGGGCGAACCGGAGTGGCAGCGCGCCGCCCTGGTGCCGATGTTCGCGCTCTTCTATGTGGTGCTGGCGCCCTTCGTCGGCGCCTTTGCCGATGCCGTGCCCAAGGGCAAGGTGATGTTCTATTCGAACAGCATCAAGGTGGTCGGTTGCCTGATGATGCTGTTCGGCAGCCATCCGCTGTTCGCCTATGCCATCGTCGGCCTGGGCGCCGCGGCCTACTCGCCGGCCAAGTACGGCATCCTGACCGAGCTGCTGCCGCCCTCGCAGCTGGTCAAGGCCAACGGCTGGATCGAGGGCCTGACGATCGCCTCCATCATCATCGGCGTGCTGCTGGGCGGCCAGCTGGTGGGCGACCGCGTCTCGGCCATGCTGCTGGGATTCGACCTGCCGGTGGTCAATACCGGCATCGACAGCGCGCCCGAGGCGGCGATCGCCAGCCTGGTGGGCCTGTATGTGATCGCGGCCCTGTTCAATCTGCGCATCCCGCGCACCGACGCGCCGCTGCAGCCGGTGGCCCATGGCGTGCTGGGCCTGGTGCGCGACTTCGCCAGCTGCAACTCGCGCCTGTGGCAGGACAAGCTGGGCCAGATCTCGCTGGCCACCACCACCCTGTTCTGGGGCGTCTCCGGCAATCTGCGCTATATCGTGCTGGCCTGGGCCGCCGCGGCGCTGGGCTATGGCACGACCCAGGCCTCCAGCCTGGTGGGCGTGGTGGCGATCGGTACCGCGGTGGGTGCCGTCGTGGCCTCGGTCTATATGCGTCTGGACCGCGCCACCGGCGTGATCCCGCTGGGCATCGCGATGGGCCTGCTGGTGATCCTGATGAACGGGATCGGCAATGTCTGGCTGGCCGCCCCCTTCCTGATCGTGCTGGGCGGCATCGGCGGCTTCCTGGTCGTGCCGATGAATGCGCTGCTGCAGCACCGCGGCCACAACCTGATGGGCGCCGGCCGCTCGATCGCGGTGCAGAACTTCAACGAACAGGCCTGCATCCTGGGCCTGGGCGCGCTCTATACCGCGCTGACCCGCTTCGGCATGTCGGCCTTCGGCGCGATCACCATCTTCGGCCTGGTGGTGGCCGGCACCATGTGGCTGATCCGCCGCTGGCACCAGCGCAACTGCGTCAACCATCCCGAGGAACTGGACCGCTTGCTGGCACTGGCGCGCAGCGATACGCACTGAAGGCCCATCCCTGAGCCTGAAGGGACGCGCCCGACGGCCCGGCAAAGCCGGATCCGCTGGCGCCGCCGGGCTGTCAGCCCCTGCCGCGGGAGCGCAGCTTGGTGGGTGCGGCCTCGGCCGGCACGCCGCTGAGCACCCGCTCGATATGTTCGGACCAGGCCCGCGCGATCTTGAAGCAGCCGCTGTGGTTCAGGTGGATCTCGTTGTGCCAGTCGCCGCTGATGCCGGAACTGCCGGGCGTGGCCAGCGCCAGCGGCACGGCGGTCGAGTCGAACACATGCAGGCCCGGGAACTGGGCCTGGTCGGCCGCCAGGCTCTTCAGCAACTGGGCCAGGTGCATCACCATCAAGCGGCTCACCGCCGCCCAGTCGGCCGCCGGGATGTTGTAGGCCTTGAAGGTGGGATAGAGCCAGGGGCCGCTGTCCGCCGCGCCGGCCGGGCGCGGCATCGGCACCGCATAGCAATGCATGAACACCGGTTTGCCGGCCGAGGGGCCCTGGTCGCGCAGGCTCAGCAGGTGGCGGATATTGGCGCGCAGATAGTCGGCATAGGTCTGCCAGCCCGGCTCGGAGAAATAGCGTGCCACGCCCTGCGAGGGCGCGCTCCACTCGGTCTGGTGGCGCAGCAGGCGCAGGTGCAGCGGGATCAGATGCGCCGGGGTCGGGTCTTGCCCGGCCTGCACATCGGCATGGGCGGGGGTGCGGGCCGCGGCGATCAGGTCGTTGCCACCCACCGAGAGCAGCAGGCCGTCCCACACCGGCGCGTCCGGCCGGGTCAGCAGGCGCACGAAGTCGGGCACGGCCTCCAGGTCCACCATATGGGACAGCGCGTCGCTCTGGCCGGCGCAGTTGATGGCCAGCGCGCGCTGCCGGAACACCAGCTCCTGCAGCAGGTTGGCATGGGCGCCCAGCTTGGCCGCGGCCGCCGAGAACCAGGAATCCCCCTGCGCCAGCAGGCGCCAGCGGTAGGCGTCCAGCAGGGACGCGGGGTTCGAGGAGGGCAAGTCTGCCGGGGTAAAGCAGGCCAGATGATCCAAAAGACGGTCTCCCTACGTTGGCGCTGACGGTGACGGGGGCGCTGCGCGCCGCTGCCGCATTGGACGGCCAGGCTTGCGCGTTTCGCCATGCTATAAACCCTGGGCATTGTTGGCTGGGCCCCCGGGCTTAGCCAGCGCTTTTGAGGGGGTTGTTGCAGCCAGCCAACCCCTGCTGTTTCCCGCCCTCAGCCTCACTGGGCGCTCCCTCGCCCATGCGTTCGCCCGCCCCGTATTTCGCCCTCGTCTTCAATGCCCTGATCTGGGGGCTGTCCTGGTGGCCGTTCCGCCAGTTCCAGGCCGCCGGCCTGCATCCGCTGTGGACCACGGTGCTGCTCTACAGCCTGTCCCTGGTGGTGATCAGCCTGAGTGCCGGTCGCAGCGCCTGGCGGGAGTTCCTGCGCACCCCCAGCCTGTGGCTGATCATGCTGGCGGCCGGCAGCACCAACACCGCCTTCAACTGGGGGGTGGCGATGGGCGACGTGGTGCGGGTGGTGCTGCTGTTCTATCTGATGCCGCTGTGGGCGCTGCTGCTGGCCCGTCTGATCCTCAAGGAACATCTGACCCCGCTGGCCCTGCTGCGCATGGCCCTGGCGCTGGGCGGCGCGGTCACCGTGCTGTGGCCCGAGCGGGGCGGCTTCCCGCTGCCGGCCAGCCTGGCCGACTGGCTGGGCGTGCTGGGCGGCTTCACCTTCGCCTTCAACAACGTGATGCTGAAACGCGAGGCGGCGCGCAGCCCGCATGCGCGGGCGCTGGCGATGTTCAGCGGCGGCGTGCTGGTGGCGGGCTCGGCCGCCTTGCTGATGGCCGGGGCAGGCCTGGTGCCCGCACCCGGCCTGCCGGGCTGGTGGTGGGGCGTCCCGGTGGCGGTGATGGCGGTGCTGTTCTTCCTGTCCAACCTGGCGCTGCAGTACGGCGCCAGCCGCTTGCCGGCCAATGTGACGGCCATCGTGATGCTGGTCGAGGTGCCGGCCGCGGCCATCTCGGCGCTCTGGCTGGGCGGCGGCGCGCTGGACGTCAAGACCGCCGCCGGCGGCCTGTGCATCCTGGGTGCGGCCCTGCTGGCGGCGCTGGAGCGCAGGCGCTAGCATCGTTGTCCCCACCCAGAGGAGAGTGCAGATGACCCAAAGCGCATACGATTTCCAGGCGACCTCGATCGTCGGCGAACCGGCCGACCTGGCCAGCCAGCGCGGCAAGGTGCTGCTGATCGTCAACACCGCCAGTGCCTGCGGCTTCACGCCGCAGTTCAAGGGCCTGGAGAAGCTCTGGGAGGACTATGCGGCCCGGGGTCTGGTGGTGATCGGTTTCCCCAGCAACGAATTCGGCGGCCAGGACCCGGGCACGAACGAGGAGATCGCCTCGTTCTGCGAGATGAACTACGGCGTGAACTTCCCGATGATGGCCAAGATCAAGGTCAACGGCTCGGAGGCGCACCCGCTGTGGAAATGGCTGAAGGGCGAGAAGCCCGGCATCCTCGGGACCGAGGCGATCAAATGGAACTTCACCAAGTTCCTGGTCGGCCGCGACGGCCAGGTGCTCAAGCGCTATGCGCCCAACGAGGAGCCGGACAAACTGCGCAAGGACATCGAGGCGGCGCTGGCCCTCTGAGCGGCCGCACCGATCGATCCGGCATCGCCCGATGCCGGATCGGCAAGGCCGCGGCGCGCCGCCAGGCCCTAAGCTGCGGGCATGGATGAGCAGCAGCAGGCCGCCTGGGCGGCCCAGTTCGAGCAATTCGCCGCGTTCGAATGCACCCAGGACCCGCTGTACGTGGCGATCTGCCGCGCCGTGGCCGCCAGCCCCGAACTGCTGGCCCTGATGGCCGCCGCGCCGGCCACCCAGCGCAAGCCCAATCTGCTGCTGGCGGCCCTGCATGAGCAACTGCTGGCCGGCGTTGCGCATCCGCTGGCGGCCTATTACCCGAGCCTGGGCGGCGCGCGCACGCCGGACGCCGAACTGCCCACCCTGCTGCTGGACTTCACGCGGCACCGGCACGCGGCCTTGACCGGGCTGCTGGCGACGCGCAGCACCCAGACCAACGAGATCGGGCGTTGCGCGGTCCTGTGGCCGGCGCTGCGGGCGGTGGCGGCGGCCACCGGCCGTCAAGACCTGGCCCTGCTCGACATCGGCAGCAGCGCCGGGCTGAACCTGGGCGTGGACCGCTACCGCTACGACTACGGCCATTTCCAGCGCGGTGCACAGGCCGTGCCGGCGCGGCCGACGATCGCCTGCGACTGGCTGGGCGAAGCCCCGCCGCCGGCCGAGGCGCCGCTCTGGCGCCTGGTCGAACGCGCGGGCCTGGATCCGGCGCCGATCGATCTGCAAGACGAGGCCGCCGTGCGCTGGCTGCGCGCCTGCCTGTGGCCGCAGGATCGCGAGCGCGCGCGCCGGTTCGAGCTCGCCGTGGCGCTGGCGCGCGCCGAAGGCCCGGCGGTGCGGCGCGCGGACGACTGCCTGGCCGCGATCGAGCCCTGGCTGGACGACCTGCCGCCGGGCGTCCAGCCGGTGCTGTTCAACAGCTGGGTGCTGGCCTATTTCGACCCGGCCGCGCTGGCCGACTACCAGGCCGGGCTGCTGCGGCGGGTGCGCGAGCGCGGCATCGCCTGGCTCTGCGCCGAGCCGCCGGCCCTGCATGGCCCGGGGCTGGCGGCGCCCCCCGCGCCACCGGCCGATCCGGGCAGCGCAACGCTATGGAGCCTGAGCCGGGCCGTGCCGGGCGAGGCGGCGCTGCAGCGGCGTGCGCTGGCCTGGTCGCACCCCCATGGGCGCTGGCTGCAATGGCTGGGCGCGCCCCCCGACCCTGTGACCCTGTAACACCTGCCGGTTCCATGATCCGCGCCGCGGCGTATGCTGGTCGACGATGCGCCGCCGCCCCGTTTTCCTTTTCCTGTCCCTGCTGCTGCTCCAGCCCTCGGCGCCACGGGCCCAGACCCTGCTGCATGTGGTGGGCAGCGCCGATCCACCCTACCGCATGTTCGCCCCCGAGGGCGCGGGCGGCCTGTACTACGAGCTGATGAACGAGGCGGCGCGCCGCCTGGGCTGGACGCTGCGCTACACCGAGGTGCCGTCGGCGCGCGCCTTTCGCATGATGGAGCTGGGCGAGGCGGACCTGATGCTCGGGCCGCTGCGCACGCCGGAGCGCGAGCGTTTCCTCAGCTACACCCAGGTGCAGCTGCCCGCCGAGGACAAGGCCTTCTACGCCCAGCCCGGCGCGCCGGCGGTGCGCGGCCCGGAAGATCTGCTGGGCCGCCGCATCGCGGTGCAGCGCGGCAAACGCTACGGCAGCCTGTTCGATGCCGATGTGCGGCTGCAGCGCCACGAGGTGAACGACTACCGCGCCGCGCTGGAGATGGTGGCGCGCGGCCGGCTGGACGTTGCCGTGGTGCCCGAGCGCCAGGGCGATGCGCTGCTGCGCGAAACCGGCCTGAAGCTGGTCAAGCAGGGCTGGCGCCTGGCCGGCGAGACGCCCCATGTGGTGTTCTCGCGGCTCTCGCCCAGGCTGGTTCAGCAGGCGGAGCTGGAGCGCGTCTTCCACGCCATGCGCGAGGACGGCAGCTGGCAGCGCATCCTGCAGCGCTATCGTTGACGTCCTCGTTGACTTCCCTGTTTCTCCACCGAAGACCCATGATGCCCCACACCCGATTCCCCGCGTCGCGCCGCCATGCGCTGCTGGTCTGCGCCGCGGCGGCGCTGCTGTCGTCCACGCTGCAGCTGCCCGCGCAGGCCCAGCCGGCGCCCGAGCTGGAACGGCTGCGCGCCGCGACGCAGCGCGAGCAGCCGGCGCTGCTGCAGACGATGAAGGAGCTGGTGGAGATCGAGTCCGGCAGCGCCGACCGCGAGGGCCTGGACCGCATCGCTGCCCTGGTCGCGCAGCGGCTGCGCGCGCTCGGCGGCCAGGTCGAGCTGATCGATCCGGCCCAGCCCGGCTTCGAGACCTACCGCATGTTCGACACGCCGGAGCGGCCCGGGCCCATGGTCAAGGCCGGCTTCGCCGGGCGCGGCCAGAAGAAGATCCTGCTGCTGGCCCATATGGACACGGTCTATGCGCGCGGCATGCTGGCGCAGCAGCCCTTCCGCGTCGAGGGCGACAAGGCCTATGGCCTGGGCATCGCCGACGACAAGCAGGGCGTGGCGATGATCCTGCACCTGCTGGCGCTGCTGCGCGCCGAGGGCTTCGCGGACTGGGGCCAGCTGACCGTGCTGATCAACGGCGACGAGGAGATCAGCTCGCCGGCCTCGCGCGCCACCATCACCCGGCTGGGCGGCGAACATGACGTGGTGCTGTCCTACGAGGGCGGGGGCGGGCCGAACGGCGCGGAGGCACTGCGCCTGGCCACCAGCGGCATCGCGGCGGCCAACCTGATGGTCAAGGGCCGCGCCTCGCATGCCGGCGCCGCGCCGGAGCGCGGCGTCAACGCGCTGTACGAGCTG
Source organism: Roseateles sp. GW821-FHT09B06 (assembly GCF_059418245.1). Lineage (NCBI taxonomy): Bacteria > Pseudomonadati > Pseudomonadota > Betaproteobacteria > Burkholderiales > Sphaerotilaceae > Roseateles > Roseateles sp. GW821-FHT09B06. Next base: position 34,849 of record NZ_JBWKPM010000028.1, read on the forward strand.
TCGCACCAGCTGCTGCAGGCGCGCGATCTGTCCGATCCCAAGGTCGGGCGCCAGGTGCACTGGACCCTGGCCCGCGCCGGCCTGGTGCGCAATATGATCCCGCCGGCCGCGGAGGCCTCGGCCGATGTGCGGGTCGACCGGGTGGCCGATTTCGACACGATCGAACGCGAACTGCGCGCGCGCATCGAGCGCAAGCTGCTGCCGGAGTCGGAGGTGACGCTGACGTTCGAGCGCCGCCGCCCGCCGCTGCAGGCCAGCGAGGCCGCGCGCGCGCTCGCCGCCCATGCCGAGAAGCTGGCCGCCGAGCAGGGCCTGGCCCTGGTCGTGCGCGACAAGCCCACCGGCGGCGGCACCGACGCGGCCTTCGCGGCCCTGGCGACGCGTGCGCCGGTGCTGGAGGGCCTGGGCCTGCGCGGCTTCGGCGCGCACACCACGAACGCCGAGTACGTGCTGCTCGACTCCATCGCGCCCAAGCTGCTCTTGAACCTGCGCCTGATCATGGACATCGCGCAGGGCCGCGCCCGCTGGTGATAATGACGGCCGCCCGTCTACGGCCCCAGTTTTCTTCCGCAGCCTTGGAGTTCCGAACATGTTCCAGCACGTCGATGCCTACGCCGGCGACCCGATCCTGAGCCTCAACGAAGCCTTCCAGAAGGACGAGCGCGCCGGCAAGATCAATCTGTCGATCGGCATCTACTTCGATGACGAGGGCCGCATCCCGATGCTGGACTCGGTGCGCCGCGCCGAGCTGGCCGTGGTGGCCGAGGCCGGTCCCCGGCCCTATCTGCCGATGGAGGGCGCCGCCAACTTCCGCGTCGCGGTGCAGGGCCTGCTGTTCGGCCCCGAGCATCCGCTGCTGAAGGCCGGCCGCGTCGCCACCATCCAGGGCGTGGGCTCCAGCGGCGGCCTGAAGGTGGGCGCCGATTTCATCAAGCGCTACTTCCCGGCCAGCGCCATCTATGTGTCCGACCCGACCTGGGACAACCACCGCGCGGTGTTCGAGGGCTCCGGCATCGAGGTCAGGAACTACCCCTACTACGACGCCAAGACCGGCGGCCTGCGTTTCGCCGACATGCTGGAAACGCTGCGCGGCCTGCCCAAGCAGAGCGTCGTGCTGCTGCACGCCTGCTGCCACAACCCGACCGGCGTGGACCTGACGCCGCTGCAATGGGACGAGCTGATTCCGGTGCTGGCCGAGCGCGAGCTGCTGCCCTTCCTGGACCTGGCCTACCAGGGCTATGGCGACGGCCTGGAGCAGGACGCCTTCGCGATCCGCGCGCTGGCCGATGCGGGCCTGGCCTTCTTCGTCGCCAACAGCTTCTCGAAGAACATGAGCCTGTACGGCGAGCGCTGCGGCGCGCTGTCGGTGGTCTGCCCGGACGCCGCCCAGGCCGCCAATGTGCTGGGCCAGCTGAAGTTCATGATCCGCCGCAACTACTCGAACCCGCCGCTGCACGGCGGCCAGGTGGTGGCGCGGGTGCTCAGCGATCCCACGCTGCGCACCTTGTGGGAGGGCGAGGTCGAGGAGATGCGCGAGCGCATCCTGGCGATGCGCAATGCGCTGTTCGAGGTGCTGAGCGCCAAGCTGCCGGGCCGCGACCTGCGCTATTTCCTGACCCAGCGCGGCATGTTCAGCTACACCGGCCTGAGTGCCGAGCAGGTGGACCGGCTGAAGAACGAGTTCGGCGTCTACCTGATCCGCTCCGGCCGCATGTGCGTCGCGGGCCTGAACACCCGCAATGTCGAGGCCACGGCCAAGGCCATGGCCGCGGTGATCGGCTGAGCCGGCTCAGCCCGGGCGCAGCCGCAGCACCGGCCGCTCGGGCTTGCGCCGGGCCACTTCCTCGAAGCCGGCGGCGTCGAACATCGACTTGACGCCGAACCAGAGGTTCTGGTCCGCGCCGCGGCCCGGCCGGTCCACCGGATAAGCCTCCAGCAGCGCGATGCCCTGGCGAGCCGCGTGCTCGATCGCCCCCCGCAGCAGGGCCCGGGCCACGCCTCGGCCGCGCTCGGGGGCCGGCACGACGAAGCAGATCAGCGACCAGACCGGCTGCTCGTCCACCGGTTTCATCACCGGCGAACGCGCCAGCTTGGCGAAATCCTCGCGCGGCGCCATCGCCAGCCAGCCGACCGGCTGCATGCCGCGATAGGCCAGCAGGCCGGTGAAGCGGCCGGCGTCGACGATGGCCTTGAACGCGGCCTTGTTCAGCGCCGCCCGCTCGTGCCCGCCGAAATCCTGCGCGCCGCTGCGGCGGTAGCACATGCACCAGCAGCCGCGCGCCTGCGAACAGCCGCGCGCCAGGAACACGGCCTCCAGGTCCGGCCAGCGCGCCGGGGTCAGCGGGTGGATGGCCAGCGCTTCGTCCATCGCCATCCCGTCAGTCCGCGCGCAGCGCCAGATTGATCGGCATCTTGGCGCCGCCGGAACCGTTGACCTGATGGCAGCTGAGGCAGAATTTCTGCGCCAGGCGCCGCTGCAACTCGGCCGGCGCTGCCAGGCTCAGCGCCGTCAGCGCCAGCGGCGCCATTAGGGGCAAGGCGGCGAGTCGGCACAGCGGCATCATGGTTGGGCGCAGGTTAACGCAATCCTACGTGCCGCCGGCGCGGGATGGTGCACAGTCGGGGTGATGACGAATAGCAGTCTGCTGATACGAGGCGCCCGGCTGTGGCGCGGCCCCGGCGCGAGCAGCGCGCCGCAGGACCTGCTGGTGCGCGAGGGCCGGCTGGCCGCGATCGGCCCGGCGCTGGCGGCCGAGCCGGGCCTGGTCGAAGAGGATGGCCGGGGCTGCCTGGCCCTGCCGGGCCTGGTCGATGCCCATGCCCATATGGACAAGACCCTGTGGGGCCAGCCCTGGCATCCGCACCGGGCCGGTCCGTCGCTGCGCGACAAGATCGCCAACGAACGCCAGGTGCTGCGCGAGCTGGGCCTGTCGCCCGAGGAACAGAGTGCGCGCCTGCTGCGCCATATGCTGGCGCGCGGCACCACGCATGCGCGCAGCCATGTCGACATCGGCCCCGAGATCGGCCTGGCGCATTTCCATGGCGTGCAGGCGATGCGCGAGCAGCACCGCGCGCTGATGGACATCGAGATCGTCGCCTTTCCGCAGACCGGCGTGATGAGCGCGCCCGGCACGCTGGCGCTGCTGGAGCAGGCGGCGCGCGAGGGGGCCGAGCTGATCGGCGGGCTCGACCCGATGGGCATGGACCAGGACCCCAAGGGCCAGCTGGACGGGCTGTTCGCGATCGCCGGGCGCCAGGGCTGCGGCCTGGACATCCATCTGCACGACCGCGCCGAGCTGGGCGCGGTGACCATCGAGATGGTGGCCGAGCGCTGCCGGGTGCTGGGCCTGCGCGGGCGGGTGGCGCTGAGCCATGCCTTCTGCCTGGGCCAGGTGGAGCCGGCCCGGCTGGAGGCGCTGATCGAGCTGCTGCTGCGCGAGGACATCGCGGTGATGACGCATGCGCCCTCGGGGCCGACGGCCTTCCCGCCGGTGCGGCTGCTGGCCGAGCGCGGCGTGCGCCTGTTCAGCGGCTCGGACGGCGTGCGCGACGCCTGGAGCCCGCTGAACAACGGCGACATGCTGGAGCGCGCCTACCTGATCGCCTACCGCAGCGGCTTCCGCGACGACCCGGGCATCGAGCTGGCGCTGGCGCTGTGCAGCCAGGGCGGCGCCCGGGCGATGGGCGCGGCCGGCTACGGGCTGGCCCTGGGCGACCGCGCGGACCTGCTGCTGGTGGAGGCCGAGACGGCGGCCGAGGCGGTGGTGATGCATCCGCCGCGCCGCCTGGTGCTGAAGGGCGGCCGCGTGGTCGCGCGCGACGGGCGTGCGCTCGTCTGAACTTGCCGCGAAAGGACAGCAACCATGGCCATCAGCTGGCTGACCGCCTTGAAGGCCGTGCCCTGGACCGACGTGATCGAGGCCACGCCGGTGCTCGTCAAGGGCGCGCGCCGACTCTTCAAGCGCAGCCAGGACGAGGCCGCCGAGCAGGCGGAGCCCTCCGGGCCGCCGCAGACCCTGGCCGAGGCGCTGGACCGGCTGCAGCGCCTGGAGGGCGAACTGGCCCAGCTGAGCCGGCAGCAGGCCGACAGCGCGGCCCTGCTGCAGAGCCTGGCCGAGCAGAACGCCCGGCTGGTGGCGGCGATCGAGCGGCTGCGGCTGCGCGGCCGGCTGCTGCTCTGGCTCTGCGGCGGGCTCGGTGCGGCCGCGGCGGCGGTGTTCGCGTGGAGCCTGATGAAATAGGGAAAGTCGGGGAGCGCGAGGTCCGGGCGTGCCGGCCGGGTCAGGCCTTCAGCGCGGCCAGCGTCTGCACGCGCTTGAGCAGATCGCGGTCGTTCCAGGGCTTCTTGAACAGGCCGTAGATGCCCTGGATCTCGTGCACGCGGGCATGCAGCTCGTCGTGGCCGGTGATCGCGATGATGGGCAGGTTCTCGGTGCTCAGGCCACCCTGCACCGCGGCGATCAGCTCGAAGCCGTCCTTGTTGGGCATTTCCAGGTCGGTGATCAGCACCGCAAAGCGCTGCTCGGCCAGGCGCTCCAGCGCTTCCACGCCGTCCCGGGCCAGGGTGATCTGGTAGCCGGCGGCCTCGAACAGCTTGGCCAGCTTGGCCCGCACCACGGCCGAATCGTCCACCAGCAGCAGCCGGGCCGGCTCGGCCGCGGGTTGGGTGGCTTGGAAGGGCGGGGTGGTGGCGCTTGCGCCCGGCTCGTCGCCCCGGCGCAGGCTGATGATGATCACCACAATGGCCAGCGGCACCGCGATCAGCAGCGGCAGCAGATAGGGACTCAGCAGTTGCGGCACTTCAAAAGGCATGGGGGCTTCTCCTGGCTCGGCGGCGCCAGAGCCGGCCGAGGCGGGTCAATCTAACACCATGCCCTTGGCCCAAGACGTGAAAAAGGCGGCTCAAGGCCGCCTTTCTGGCTGGGGCGCGGATTGGCGCGAATTACTGCGGATTGCGGGCCTGGCCGGCCAGCTTCTCGCGTGTCGCCGGCTCGGCCAGCGGGGCGAGGTGGGCGAAGCTGCCGCGGTTGCTGTTGGTCAGGCGCAGTTCGCCGCTGCTGCGGGCCTGCGCCAGCTCGGCCACGACCTCGGCACGGCTGCGCTCGGAAGGGCTGTTGACCGGGCTCAGGTCGATTTCGCGGTTGAGGGCCTGCAGTTCGCCGCTGGCGCGGCTGCGCGCTAGCTCGGCCAGCACGGCGGCGCGGCTGACGGCCGGGGCCGTGACCGGGGCCGCCTGGCGGGCGGCAATGGCTTCCTCGCGGCGCGAGGCGGTTCCGCCATCGGCCAGGGCGGCGCCGGCAGCGAACAGGGCGAATGCGACAACGGACAGCTTCTTCATGATGGATTCCTTGGTGTGTTTCGGTTCAGCTTCGGGTGGTTCGGACGCTGCGGCTTGCGTCGCTTCGTCCATGGGCTGAACTGTGAACCTTGAGCCGCCGCCGAAAAACCGGCGCGATGGCAACGCCGTGTTTGGGAATCCGCAAGAATCGCCGCGCGGCCGGACGCCGCCGGCGCGCTGGGGCCGGGTCTTGCCTGGGCCGGGCCGGCTCAGGTCAGGTCTTGCTGGCGCTCGATCACGCGCGAGGCGATGCCGTACTCGATCGCCTCCTCGGCGCTCATCCAGTGATCGCGCTCCATGTCGGCCTGCACGCGCGCCAGCTTCTGGCCGGTCTGGGTGGCGATCACCTTGGCGATGCGCTCACGGGTGCGCAGGATCTCGCGGGCCTGGATCGCGATGTCGCTGGCCTGGCCGCCGGCGCCGCCGGCCGGCTGGTGGATCATGAAGCGGGTGTTGGGCAGGCAGACGCGGCGCTCCTTGGGCGGCGCCAGGAAGATATGCGCGCCGGCGCTGGCCACCCAGCCGGTGCCGACCGTGGTCACCGGCGCGCGCACGAAGCGGATCATGTCGTGGATCGCGTCGCCCGATTCCACATGGCCGCCCGGCGAGGAGATCAGCAGGGTGATCGGCGCGTCGGACTCGGCCGCCAGCGCCAGCAGGCGGCGGCAGGTGGCATGGGCGGCGGTGTCGCTGATCTCGCCGAACAGCAGCACGAAGCGCGACTTGAAGGAGAGCTGTTCTTCCAGGCGGTCGGGGCGCTCGTTCGGGGTGGTTTCGTTACTCTGGTTGCGCTGGCTCATTGGAGGCTCCTGAACTGGGGCTGTATCGATGGCTCGGATTGTGGAGCAAGGACGGGCCGTGCCGCCTGTGTGGACAAGGCGCCGGCGGCTCGGCACGCAGGGTTCAGTAATGGCTGACCGTCAGTGCCGTCACGCTATAGGTGGTGCGGCAGTCGAAGTCGACCGGCGGGCGCGTCGTGCGGGCGGCCTCATCGGTGCCGGAGATGGCGAACACGAGCCGTGCGTCGGCCGCGTTCAGGGCCTGCTCCAGCACGGCCGTGACATCCACGCTGAACGAGGCCCGCTGGCCGCCGCCGTCGGTGGAGGTGACGCCATTGGCCACCGGACCGGCGAGCCAGGGTTGCGGGAACGAGAAGCGCACGCGGCCCGCCGGAAATCCCTGGCCAGGCGGCAGCTCGGCAAAGCCGTTGGCGGGCAGCGTGGTGGCCGCCGGCAGTATCAGCAGCCCGCCGCCGCCCGCGGTGAAGGGCTCGCACAGCGAGTTCGGACGGGTCGCCGGCAGGATCTTGGCGTTGACGCTCAGGGTCGCCTTGGCGATGAGCCCCTTGAGCGGCTGCAGGGACTGCAGGTCGTAGGCGAACAGGATCCGGTAGAGATCCTGACGGAAGCCCTGGCAGTTGCCGGTCGGATTGACCCACAGGTGGAAGCCCACGACGCCCTCGCCGACCGCCTTCGGCGATTGGCCGGGGCGCAGCGAGTTCCACCAGCTCAAGGGACGCGGCGGCCCGGACTGGGCGCCCGCGGCGCAGGCCGGATCCGAATCCACCATGCCTCGCAGCAGGGCCATGGAAGCCATCGTGGGCTCGACGGTCTTGCTCAGGGGCTGGATGGGAGGCCCGCTGGGGCAGCCCGCGAGCAGGGCGGACAGGGTCGCGGCGCCGCTCAACGCCATCAGTCGCATGCGCATGTCAGTCTCCCTAGGTCGGCAAAGTTGCCGGGGGCATCGTTCAAGCGGGCGGTCTGACGGGTCAATCCCCTAGATGCGAAGCGCTCGGGCGGGCGCGCCGCCTGCCATGTGCGCACGCCGCTGCGGTCTCAAGCCTTAGCGGTAGCCGGCCCGTCCGCGATTGGCCAAGGGATTGGAGCGCCGGATCAGCGGCGCGGAGTCGTCCTCTTCGGCCGGCGGCTCGGGCCAGGCCCGCTGGGCCCCGCGCAGTTGCTCGAAGGCCCGGGCCATGCGCAGCACGCCCAGATCGTCGAAGCGCCGGCCGACGATCTGCAGCCCAATCGGCAGGCCGGCGAGCGTGTGGCCGCAGTTGATGCTGGCGGCCGGCTGCTCGCTCATGTTGTAGGGCAGGGTGAAGGCGATGTGCTCGAACGGGCGCTGCGGGTCGTTGATCGGGCTGGCCCATTCGGCTGCAAAGGCCGGCACCGGGCTGACCGGGGACAGCACATAGTCGAAGGGCTGGCAGGCGGCGATGGCGGCGTCGCGGAAGGCGCCCATCTGGCTGTAGCCGTGGAACAGCTCGGCGGCGCTCAAGCCTGCGCCGGCGGACGCCCAGTCGCGGATATAGGGCAGCACCCTGGCGCGCCGTTCGGGCGGCAGGGCCGAGATGTCCAACCAGGAGCGCATGCGCCAGAAGCGGTCCAGCCCGTCGATCATCGCGCGGCTGCTGAAGCCGGGCATGGGCTCGACCCGGGCGCCGGCCTGCTCGAACAGGCGCGCGGCGGCCTGCACCGCCTCGCGCGTCTCGGGCTCGACGGCCAGGCCCCAGCCGGCGTCCATCATCAGGCCGATCTTCAGGCCCTGGAGCGCCTGCCCGTCCAGGTCCAGCCAGGCAATGTCCTGCGCCGGCAGGCTCGTGGTGTCGCGCCAGTCGGGCCGGGCCAGCGCGTCCATCATCACGGCGGCGTCCTCCACCGTGCGCGTCATCGGCCCGGCTACGCGGCCGGCATAGGGCGGCTTGATCGGGATGCGGCCCAGGCTCGGCTTCAGCGTGAAGATGCCGCACCAAGCCGCCGGCAGGCGCACCGAGCCGCCGATGTCGGTGCCCAGGTGCAGCGGGCCGTAGCCGGCGGCGGCCGCCGCCGCCGCGCCGGCGCTGGAGCCGCCGGGGTTCTTGCTGAGGTCCCAGGGGTTGCGGGTCAGCGCGTGGAAGCTGGAGAGGCCGGAGCTCAGCATGCCATAGTCCGGCATCGTGGTCTTGGCCAGCAGCAGGGCGCCGACCTCGCGCAGGCGCGCCGCCGGCGGCGCGTCCTCGGGCGCGGGCAGCAGTTCGGTGGCGGCCGTGCCCAGCGGCACCGGTGTGCCGCGCGTGGCGATGTTCTCCTTCAGCGTGACGGGCACGCCGTCCAGGGTCAGGCCCTGCGCGTTGCGCAGCGGCTCGCCGCGTAGCCAGCGGGCCTCGCAGGCCCGCGCCTGGGCCAGCACGGCCTCCGGCTCGAAGGCATAGAGCGCATGCAGATGCGGTTCCCAGCGTTCGACATGCTCCAGCAGCGAGCGCGCCACCTCCTGCGGCGAGAAGGCCTTGCTGCGGTAGCCCTCGACCAGGGCCAGCGCGCCGAGTTCGTGCAGCGGTCCGCTCATTCCCAGCCTCATTCCCAACTTAAGGCGGCCAGGTCGTTGACGAAGATCGGCATGTCCTTCCACAGCCCCTTCAGCTGGCGCTTGGCCACGGTGATCCAGACCGGTTGGTAGAGGTAGGCATTGACCGCGTCCCTGGCCAGCAGGCGCTGCGCCTCGCCCAGCAGCTTCAGGCGCTCGGCCTCGCGCGGCTGGTTGTTGATCCGCTCGAACAGCTTGTTGAACTCGGCGCTCTCGTAGCCCCAGTAGTAGCCGGGCTTGGCGTAGTTGCCCAGGTCGAAGGGTTCGACATGGGAAATGATGCTTAGGTCGTAGCTGCGATTGGTGTAGACGCCGGACAGCCATTGCGCCCATTCGACGTTCTCGATCTTGGCATTGATGCCGATCTTGGCCAGCTGGGCCGCCACCACCTCGCCGCCCTGGCGCGCATAGGGCGTGGGCGGCAGCTTCAGGCTCAGCTCCAGCGGCGCGGCCACGCCGGCCTCCTTCAGCAGGGCACGGGCCCTGGCGGGATCGAAGGGGTTGACGGCGGTCTGATCCAGATAGCCGGGCGCGCTGGGCACGTAGTGGCTGCCGATCGGCACGCCGTAGCCGTCGGCCGCGGCCTCGATCACGGCCTTGCGGTCGATCGCCATCGCGATGGCGCGGCGCACGCGCACATCGTCCAGCGGCTTCTTCTTGTTGTTGATCGCGACGATGGTCTTGGCGCGCGAGCCGGCCTGGATGATCTGGAAGCGCCTGTCGTTCTGGAACTGCCCCAGGCTGCGCGCGGCCGCCACGCGCGGGAAGGCATCGACGTCGCCCGACAGCAGGGCCGCCACCTGGGCGGCCGGATCGCTGATGAAGCGGAAGCTGACGCGCTTGAGCTTCACCGCGGCGGCGGCGCGGTAGCCGTCCCAGCGGCCCAGGGTGACGCTGGCCCCCTTGGCCCAGGCCTCCAGCCTGTAGGGGCCGGTGCCGACCGGCTGGGTCGCGTTCCGGTCGGCGCTCCTGGGTTCGACGATGGCGGCGGTGGCCTGGCCGACCAGGAACAGGAAGTCGGGCTCGATGGTCTTCAGGCCGATCACCACGGTCTGCGGGTCGGGCGTGCCGACGAAGTCCATGCTGGCGAACAGGCGCTTGTCCTTGTTCGTGCTCTTGTCGCCGGCGGCGCGTTCGAAGCTGAACTTCACCGCGGCCGCGTCGAAGGGCTCGCCGTTCTGGAACTTCACGCCGCGCTTCAGCCTGAAGGTCCAGGTCTTCAGGTCCGGCGAGACCTCCCAGCTCTCGGCGAGCAGCGGCGCGACCTTGCCGTCCGGGCCGATCTTGGTGAGCGTCTCGAAGATGTTGTAGTGCACGATCTCGGCGATGGCCGAGGCGGCGCCGGTCGTCGGGTCCAGGCCCGGCGGCTCCAGGGTCATCGCCAGCACCAGGCTGCCGTCCTTGCGGGCCTGGGCCTGCGCGGCCGGCATGGCCAGCAGGGTGGCGGCCGTCACCAGGCACAGGCTCAGCAGCGACGATCTCCTCTTCATGGCGAAGCTTCCTCTGGTTGCAAGACGCGATGCCGCAGTATCGCCTCGGCATGGTGGCAGGCGACCCGCTGGCCGCCGCCCAGGGCGCGCAGCGGCGGGGGCTGCTCCAGGCACAGGGCGCTGGCATGCGGGCAGCGCGCGGCGTAGGCGCAGCCGCTGTCGGGTCTGGCCCGCGCGGCCAGCGGCGACGGTGCCGCCCGCGCGCGGCGGCCGGCGCCCGGCCGGGGCCGGGGCACCGCATCCAGCAGGGCCTGCGTGTAGGGGTGCGCGGCCAGCCGGAACAGCGCTTCCGGGCTGCCTTGCTCCACCACCCGGCCGCGGTACAGCACCAGGATCTCGTCGCAGACATGGCCCACCACGGCCAGGTCATGGCTGATCAGCAGATAGGACAGGCCGAAGCGCTGGCGCAGCTCGGCCAGCAGGTTCAGCACCTGGGCCTGGATGGACACGTCGAGCGCGCTGACCGGCTCGTCGGCCACGATCAGGCGCGGCCTTGTCACCAGGGCGCGGGCGATGGCGATGCGCTGGCGCTGGCCGCCGGAGAACTGGTGCGGGTATTTGTCCAGATCGGCCTCGCGCAGCCCCACGGCCCGCAGCGTCTGCAGCACGCGCTCGCGCTGCTCGGCCGCGGGCAGCGGCGCCAGCATGGCCAGCGGTTCGGCGACGATGCGGCCGACCCGGCGGCGCGGGTCCAGCGAACCATAGGGATCCTGGAACACCATCTGCATCTGGGCGCGGGCGCGCCGCAGCGCCGCGGGCGGCAGGGCCAGCAGGTCCTGCCCGTCCAGCCGGATGCGGCCGCCGTCCCGTTGCCGGGGCTCGTCCAGCGCCATCACCGCGCGCGCCAGGGTGCTCTTGCCCGAGCCCGATTCGCCGACCACGCCCAGCGAGCGCCCGGCCGCCAGCTCGAAGCTCACGCCCTGCAGCGCCTCGATGCGCGGTGCCGGTGCGAACAGGCGCTCGCGCGGCAGCCGGTAGTAGCGTCGCAGCTCGCCGACCTGCAGCAGCAAGGGGGCGTCAGCCATCGCGCAGCGCCTCCTCCAGGTGCACGCAGCGCGCCTCGTGGCCCGGATCGGCGGCCAGCGGCGGCGGCAGGCCGGCGTCGCATTCCGCCGTGGCCAGCCGGCAGCGCGGCGCGAAGGGACAGCCGGGCGGCATCTCCAGCAGGCCCGGCACGCTGCCGGGGATCGCCTGCAGGGCCTGGCCGCGGGTGGCGCCCAGGCGCGGGCGCGCCGCCATCAGCCCTTGCGTGTAGGGGTGGGCCATGCGGCGGAACAGCGCCGCGCTGGGACCGCGCTCGACCACCAGGCCGCCGTACATCACTAGCATGGCGCGCACGTTCTCGGCGATCACGCCGAGGTCGTGCGAGATCAGCAGCAGGGCCATGCGGCGCTCGTCCACCAGTTCGGCCAGCAGGTCGAGGATCTGGGCCTGCACCGTGACGTCCAGCGCGGTGGTGGGCTCGTCGGCGATCAGCAGCGCGGGTTCGCAGGCCAGGGCCATCGCGATGGTGACGCGCTGGCGCTGGCCGCCCGACAGCTCGTGCGGGTAGGCGGCCAGGCGGCGCTGCGCATCGGGCAGGCCGACGCGTTCCAGCAGGGCCAGCGCGCGGCGCTCGGCCGCATGCCGGCCCAGCCCCAGATGCAGGCGCAGCGGCTCGGCCACCTGGCGGCCGATCGGGTGCAGCGGGTTCAGCGCCGTCATCGGCTCCTGGAACACCATCGCGAGGCGGCGCCCGCGCAGCGCACCCAGCCGGCGCTCGGGCAGGGCCAGCAGGTCCTGGCCCTCGAACAGCACGCGGCCGGCGCTGCGCGCGCCCTCCGGCAGCAGGCCCATCAGGGCCAGCGCGGTCAGCGACTTGCCGCTGCCCGATTCGCCGATCAAACCCAGGGTCTCGCCGCCGGCGAGCTCGAAGTCCACGCCGCGCACCGCCTCGGCCGGGCCCTGCGGCGTGGCCAGCGTGATGCGCAGGTCCTGCACTTCCAGCAGCATCGTCAGCGACTCCGGGCGAGCTTGGGGTCCAGCAGATCACGCAGACCGTCGCCCAGCAGATTCAGGCCCAGCACCGCCAGCATGATGGCCAGGCCCGGGAACACGGCCAGCAGCGGCGCCTGGAACATCAGGGTCTGGGCCTCGGCCAGCATGCGGCCCCAGCTGGGCGCCGGCGGCTGGGTGCCCAGGCCCAGATAGGACAGCGCGGCCTCGGCCAGGATGGCCAGCGCGAACTGGATCGTGGCCTGCACGATCAGCACCGAGGCGATGTTGGGCAGCACATGCTCGAGGCTGATGCGCGCGGGCCCCTTGCCGCAGGCGCGCGCCGCCAGCACATAGTCGCGTGCCCATTGCTGGCGCGCGGCGGCGCGGGTGATGCGCGCGAAGGTGGGAATATTGTGCAGGCCGATCGCGACGATGGCGTTGACGATGCCGGGGCCGGCCAGCGCGGTCAGCATGATGGCCAGCAGGATCGCCGGGAAGGCGAAGCCGAAGTCGGTCAGGCGCATCAGCGCCTCTTCCACCCAGCCGCGCCGCGCCGCGGCCCACAGACCCAGCAGCAGGCCCACGGTGAGGCCGATGCCCACCGCGATCACGCCGACCAGGATGGAATTGCGCGCGCCCACCAGGATCAGGCTCAGCATGTCGCGGCCCAACTGGTCGGTGCCCAGCCAATGCCGGCCATCGGGTGGCAGCAGCTTGGCCGCCAGGTCGATCTCGTAGGGTGGCCAGGGGGTCCAGACCAGCGACGCCAGCGCGGCCAGCAGCACCAGGCCGGACAGCAGGGCGCCGATCAGGAAGCTGCGATGCCTGGTCATAGCTCCGATGTCTTGATGCGCGGGTCGACCCAGGCGTACAGGACATCGACCACGAAGTTGACGACGATCACCATCGCTGCCAGCAGCAGCACGCAGTTGCGCACCACGATCAGGTCGCGATTCGCGATCGACTGGAAGATCAGCCGGCCCAGGCCCGGCAGGTAGAACACGTTCTCCACCACGATGGTGCCGGCCAGCAGGTTGGCGAACTGCAGGCCCATCACGGTCAGCACCGGGATCATCGCGTTGCGCAGCGCATGGCCCCACAGCGCGCGGCGCCGGCTCAGGCCCTTGGCGCGGGCGGTGCGCATGAAGTCCTCGCGCAGCACCTCCAGCATGGCCGAGCGCGTGATGCGCGCCAGGATCGCCGCCTGCACCACGGCCAGCGCCAGTGCCGGCAGGATCAGGGCCTGCAGTGCGGGCCAAAACCCGCCATCGCCGCCGCCGTCGACCTCGCGCCAGCCCGGGAAACCGCCGGCGGAGACCCATTGCAGCTTCACCGCGAACGCGAGGATCAGCAGGATCGCGAACCAGAAGCTGGGCACGGCGATGCCCAGCTGGCTGACCAGCATCACGCCCATGTCGCCGGGCCTGCCGTGGCGCGCGGCCGCATAGATACCGGTGGAGAGCGCGATCGCGGTCGTCAGCACCATGGCCAGGACGGCCAGCGGCACGGTCAGCGCCAGGCGCTCCCCCACCAGCTCGGCCACCGGCGTGCCATAGGCGTGGGACAGGCCCATGTCGAGGCGCGCCAGTCCGGCCAGCCAGTGCAGATAGCGCTGCCAGGCCGGCCGGTTCAGGCCCAGCTGCTCGGCCAGCGCGGCGACGGCCTCGGGCGTGGCCTCGGTACCCATCTGCAGCTGGGCCGCATTGCCGGGCAGGATCTCCAGCAGCGCGAAGATCAGGGCCGACGCCGCCAGCAGCGTTGCGACGAGCGTGGCGCAGCGCTTGGCGAGGAACAGGCTCATGCCTTGGCCGCGCGCTTGCGCGCCGGCCGCGCGGGCGGGGTGGAGGCGCAGGGCTGGACGGCCTCTTCCTTCAGGCAGCGGATGGTGGCCTGGATGTGCAGGCGCCCCAGATGCTCGGCCAGGTCGCCATCGCCCGCCGCGATCGCCTCGACGATGCGCTGGTGTTCCAGCACGGCGGGCGCGGCGCGGTCCTTGCTGATCAGCACGGCCGGGGCGAACACCTGCGAGGTCTTGCGCACCAGGGCCAGCTGTGCCGACAGGAACTCGTTGTCGGCCAGCGCGACGATGGCGGTGTGCAGGTCCACATTCAGCCGCGTGTATTCGGCCGGCTGCCAGGGCTCCAGCGTCAGGCGCTGCGCCTCGATGATGGGACCCAGCACCGCCATTGCCCGATCGGCGGCGCGCTCGGCGGCCTGGCGTGCCGCCAGGCCATCCAGCATCTCGCGCAGCGCATAGGCGTTCAGCAGGCGCTGGCGGTCGGCCCGGGCGACGCTGACGCCGCGCACATCGCCGGCCTCGACCAGCCCCTCGCTCTGCAGCATGCGCAGCGCCTCGCGCAGTGGCGTGCGGCTGACCTTCAGGTCCTCGGACAGCTGGACCTGGCGCAGCAACTCGCCCGGCGCATAGAAACCGGTGTAGATGCGCTGGCGCAGCACGCGGGCCACCTCGTCGACCAGGCGCACCCGGCTCTGCCATTCGAACGCTTCGCTGCTGCTGCTGCTCATCAACACTCCGTCGGTCTCGATCTCTGTCGGGGCGCCATTCTGACCGCATCCGTCGCCTGCGCCATCGGCTGATGGTTTCTGGATACAAAGTACAAAACGATGATAGCCCCGGGGAAACGGCGAAGCCGGTCGCGCAATGGATTCTTGCGCGTCAGGCGCAGGCCGGCTCCGCGGCGGCGGGCCGAGCGCGGCGGGTAGCGGGTAGCGGGCATTGCAGCGCAGCCGCCGGCGCGGTCGCGCCTGCGGTCGGGGATCGCCAGCTATCGGTGCCTCAGCCGCCCAGGCGCTTGAGCAGCGCATTGACCTCGGCATGCTCGCTGAAGGCCGTTCCCAGCGCGGCCAGCCGGCCCAACTCGGCGCGGGCGTTGTCCTTGTCGTCGGCCTGCAGATAGAGCTTGGCCAGAGTCAGCCGCATGCCGCCCGCCTTTGGCGCCAGCGCGACCGCCTTGGCCTGCCACTGGATGGCTTCGCTCAGCTGCTTGTCCTCGGCATAGGCCAGCGCCAGCGTATCGAGGAACGCCGCCTGCTCGGGTGCCAGCTTGACCGCGCGCTCGGCCATGGCAAGCCCGCCGGGTTTCTTGAACCTGATCAACAGATAGGCCAGGTTGTTCAGCGTCGCGGGATTGTCCGGCTGCAGTTCAAGCGCCTTGCGGTAATGGGCCTCGGCCGTGGCCCAGTCGCTGTTCAGCATGGCGGCCTCGCCCAGCCGGATCCTGAAGCCGGCATCGCGCGGCTGCTGCTGCAGCCATTCGCGCTCGAACTGCGCGGCCTGGGCGGTCTTCTTGTCATTGGTCAGCGCCCAGTGCAGCCGCGCCGCGGCATCGGCCGGGTGGTTCTTCGTCAGCGCCTTGCGGAAGGCCGCGGCGGCGGCATCCCAGTTCTTCTGCCCGGCCTCGAGGTCGCCTTCGAGCCGGAAACCGATCGACTCCGCCGGATGCTGGCGCTGCACGTCGCGCGCTATCTCCATCGCCCGCGCCGGCCGCTTCTCGCGCAGCGCCAGGTCCATGGCGGCGCGCTGGGCGGGCACCCAGTCGGGCGTGAGCGCCAGCGCGCGCCGCACATGGATATCCGCGGCGGCCAGGTCGCCGCTGGCCCGGTATGCGTCGGCCAGGCGCAGCTGCGCCACGGGCGATTTCGGCCGCAGCACCACCAGCTTTTTCAGGCTGGCAACCGCCTGGTTCAGCTCGCCGGCCATCAGCTGCGCCGAACCCAGCCGTTCCAGCAGCTCGGGCTCGTCGGGCAGCGCGGCCACCGCAGCCTGGGCGGTGGTCAGCGCGGCCTTGCCATTGCCGGCGAGCATCTGCAGATTGATTGCCGCCAGAAAAACGTTGGCATTACGCGGATTGGCCTTGATCGCCTTGTCCAGCCAGTCGGCCACCACGTCGGCCTTGTCGCCCGAGCGCAGCGCCAGCTCGGCCAGCGCCAGCATGGCCGAGGCATTGTTGGGATCGGCCTCCAGCAGGGTCTCGAATCGACTGCGCGCGGCCTGCGGTTGCTGGTTGCGCAGATCGAGCTCCGCCAGGCTCCGGACCGCTGGGAAATAGCGCGCATCCTTGGTCAGCGCCCGCTCGAAATGGCGCCGGGCCGCGGCCAGATCCCCCTTCTGCTGCGCGATGCGACCCCGCAGGTGATCGGGCTGGGCCTGCTTGGGCTGCTTTGCAGCCAGCGCATCGACCGCCTTGGCCGCGGCATCGAGTTCGTTGCGCCGCAGCCTGGCGCTGATGAGTGCCAGGTCCGCTGTGACGTTCTCTGCATCGGCCGTGGCAATGGCCTGCAGCTCTGCCAGCGCGGCATCCTCCTGGCCCGGGCCGCGGACCAACTGGGACAAGGCCTTTGCGGTGCGAAGGCCGGGGTCCTCCGGCTTGAGTCGCGTGGCCCGCGCAAAGCTCGCATCCGCATTCTTGAAATTGCCCATGGCCAGATGGGCCTGGCCGGCCAGGGTCAGGGCCTTGGCATCCGGCGTCGCCGCGTCTACAAGCGGCTGCAGCGCGATCAGCGCCTGGTCCGCCTGGCCATGCCGCAACAGGGCCTGGGCCAGTAGCAGGCGCGGCTCGGGCGCCTTGGGTGCCGCCGATACCGCCTTGCCGAGCAGTGCCTCGGCCTGGATCAGCGAGTTCAGCCGCAGTTCGGCCTGGCCCGCCAGCAGCAGGACGCGTGGATCGTTGGGGGAGCCGCTCAGCAGCTGCTGCGTGATCTCGCGGGTGCGCTTGGCGTCCCCGTTCAGGAAGGCCAGCAGCGCGTCGAAGTACAGGGTCTGGGGATTCTGGGGCAGCACCGTCTTCATGAGCTCCAGCTGCTTGGCTGCGGCAGCCAGGTCGGGCTGGCCGATCAGCAGGCGCATCAATGCCTGGTGGGCGGGCAGCCAGTTGTCCTGCAGCTCGATGGCCTTGCGGTAGGCGGCCCGCGCCACCGCGGGATCGGCCTTGTTCTGCAGCAGCAGATCACCCTTCAGCGACCAGGCCTGGGCGCTGTTCTGGTCCTGGGCCAGCAACTGATCGGCGATGCCGATCGCGGTGGCTATGTCGCCCCGCGCGGCGGCCAGCCGGGCGCGCATCAGCAGGGAGGGCATGTGGGTGGGCACGCGTCGCAGGGCCGCGGCAACCGCGTCATCGGCCTTGCGCAAATCGCCGCCCTCGGCATAGGCGAGCGCGAGATGCGCCTTCAGGTCGGCCGCTGCCTGGTCATCCTGGAGTTCGAGTTGGCCGTACTGCTCGACCAGTTCCGCTTGCTTGCGCAAGGCCAGCATCGCCGTCGCCAGCGGCGGCAGCGCACGCTCCTTGGACATGCCGTACTCCATTGCACGACGCAACTCGGCCTCCGCGGCGGCGGCTTCGCCGGTGGCCAGCAGGGACGAGCCCAGCAGGAAGCGGCCCTCGGCCGATTCGGGCTGGTCCTGCAGCAAGGACTTCAGCTCGATAATGGCGCTGACATGGTCCTTGCGCTCGATATAAGAGCGAGCCGAGGCCAGCACCGTCGTTTCGTCGGGCTTGCTGCAGCCGGCGGCGGCCACCAACACAAGCCAAGCCACCCCCAAGCGCCCCAGCCTGTTCATCTGGTTCATTGCCACCCCCAATGATTTTCCGGAGCACGGAGCCCTGCGCCAGTATCACCCAGCGCAGGCGGCCGTCAAAAGCGCACGGACCCGTCTTTGAGGGGGCAGGCGAGGAAGGATCTGCCCTCGTCAGCATGCCGGGTTTTTTTACAGTTGATTTCCGACGGAGTGGGCGGAAACTCGGAAAAGTCTTCTGAATCAAGGATGTGAAATCGTTGGCACGCTGATTGCTTTTACAAGGTCAGCCAACGTAAATCGGCGTCAGCCATGTGGTAGAGAAGGAGAACGCTATGAAGGTCACATCTTTGGTCTGTGCAGCTCTGGCAGCGGTGGCCTTCGCGCAACCGGCTTCCGCTGCGATCACTTTTACGGGTACTTCCGGCAACTTGGCCGCATCGGCCACTTTCGACATCGTGGCTGCGGGCAGCCTGCAAGTGACGCTTACCAACACGAGCGGCGCCGACACGCTGGTCCCCACGGATGTCCTGACCGCGTTGTTCTTCAGTTCCGGCGTTGTCTTCACCCCCGTCTCGGCAACCTTGGCTGCCGGCAGTTCGGTCCTCTACGACCCCCAAGGGCAACCCGCCGGCGGGATCGTGGGCGGTGAATGGGCCTACGGTTCGGGGCTTTCCGGTACTCCCGGGGGCGCCAATTCGGGCATCTCGAGTTCCGGCTATGGGGTGTTCGGTCAGCCCAATTTCCCTGGCCCCGATCTGGAGGATCCCACGGCGCTGGATGGCCTGCAGTACGGCATCGTCTCGGCAGGTGACAACGCGGCTACCGGCAACGCTGGGGTCACCGGCAGCGGAGGCCTGATCAAGAACTCGGTGGTGTTCATGCTCTCCTATTCCGGGGCCTTTGCACTGACCGACATCAGCACCGTCAGCTTCCAATATGGCACTTCGCTCACCGAGCCCAATGTGCCTTGCACCACGAACTGCGGCGGTGGCGGCGGTGGTGGCGGTGGTGGCGGTGCCCCCGAGCCCGGCACGATCGCCCTGGTCGGTCTGGCACTGCTGGGTGCCGCCGCAGCGCGGCGCGGCGCACGCGGCTGAGCTGCATCAGCCATAAAAAAACCCGCCGAAGGCGGGTTTTTCATTTCTGCGCTCAGGCCAGATCGGGGCTCACTTGCTGACCTGGATGGCCAGGGAGCCGGTATTTCCCGCAGCGTCCCTGGCCGTGGCCTTGATCGTGTGCAGGCCCGCATTCGCCCTGCGCGTATTCCACTTGTAGCTCAGCGTGGCGCCGGTGGACGAGGCCACCAACTGACCATCGATATAGAGGGACTGGGCCAGTGCCGCGGACCCGGTGTTGTCCGCGGCCTGCACCGTGATGCCGACGGTGCCGCTGACCCTGCTGCCATTGGCCGGGTTGCCGATGCTCACCGCCGGAGGCGTCGTGTCGGCCAGGGTATTGTTGGCGACATTGACCGCCAAGGCCGCCGAACTGCCGACATTGCCGGCCGCATCGTAGGCGTAGGCGCTCAGGTTCGCCGTCCCATTGGCCAGCTTGCTCGAATCCCAGCTGAAGGCGTAGGGGGCTGCGCTGTCGCTGGCCACCACGCTGCCGTTGGCGCGCAGCTCGACGCGGCTCACGCCAACGTTGTCGCTCGCACTGACATTCACCGCCACCAGGCCGCTGACCGTGGAGCCCGCTTGCAGCGAGGTGATCGTCGCGGTGGGCGCCTGGGTGTCCGCGGTCTGGTTGCCCAGCACGGCCTTCACGGCGGCGGCCGCATTGACGCGGCCATGGCCATACTTCTTGTCGCGGCCGGCATCGCCGAGGTCCAGCGCGCTGGAATACAGCAGGCTCTCGATCTGGCTGCCGGCCAGGGCCGGCTTGGCCGCCATCATCAGCCCGACGACGCCCGACACCACCGGGCTCGCCATCGAGGTGCCCCACCAGGCCTGGTAGCCGCCATCGCGGGTCGTGGTCCAGATGTCCTTGCCCGGCGCGGCAATCGTCACGAAGCTACCCCAGCTGGAGAAGCTCGTCAGCGCATCGGTGCTGTCGGTTGCCGACACCACGACCATCGTGCTGGTCGGCGCAATGCTCTCTTCGATGCCGTTGTTGCCCGCGGCCACCACCACCAGGCCGCCCTTGCTCTTCATGTAGCTGGCCGCGCTCTGCACCGCCGAGCTGCCGGCCACGCCCACATAGCTGATGTTGGCAATGCGCGCGCCGTTGTCGGCCGCCCAGGTCACGCCCTGCGCCACCGTGCTCCAGTAGGCGTAGGCGTTGGCATCGGCGATGCGCACCGGCATCAGCCGGGCCGCTCCCGCCACGGCCGCCACGCCCGCGCCGTTGTTCAGCGTCGCCGCGGCGCCGCCGGCCACGGCCGTGCCATGGCCATGCACGTCGGTCGTGTTGGAGTTGTTGTCATAGAAGTTCCAGCCCGCCACCATGCGCGCCGCCAGATCCGGATGGCTGCTGTTCACGCCGGTGTCCAGGATCGCGATCGTCACCCCGGCGCCCTGGGTCGAATCCCAGGCGGTGGGGGCGCCGATCTTGTTCAGGTGCCATTCGCTGCCCGCATAGGGGTCGTTGACCGCCAGTGCCGGCGTCACGCGCTGGTCCAGCTCGGCAAACTTGAAGTGCGGGTTCTTGGCCAGCAGGGCTTGGATCGACCGCTCCGAACCCTGGCTCGGCAGGTCGACGATGTACAGATCGCTGCGGCCGATGCGGCGCGCCTTGGCGCCATGGCCCTTGACCACGCCGGCCACCTGCGCCTCGCTCAGGCCCGCGCGCGCTCCCACCAGCAAACGCCCGGGGGCATAGCCAGCGCTGGCCGCCGATGCTTCGATGCAGCTCGGATTGTCGCTGCCGGTGGAGGCCGGGTTCGTGGAACTCAAAGAACAGGTTTGGGCAGCCAAGCCGGCTGCCAAAGCGATTACTGTCATCGCCATGAAGAGGCGCCTTTCCGAAACTGAGGCGCTGTGCTACTGCTTTGAGGTCATCCCTCCCCACATGCCCTCGAATCTCCCTGAGGCCCGGAGTGTGCCCGCCGCAGGCGGTTCACCAGGTTTGCGCATGTAACCCATTGTTGCCGCCAAATCGTTTGGCAATGCCTGCAATTGCATGCTGGATCGCTGCTGCGCAGCAGGAGAGCCGGGCTCGGCCGCCTCTAACGATCGCGGCCGGAAAGTGTTCAATTCATTAACAATTTTCCCGTGAGGGACTCCCCGACCGGGAAAAATCAGCAACTGATTCGATGCGTTGCGGGCGGTGCGGCCGTCCCAAACGACGGCTGGCGCCGGACCCAGACGGTCCGGCGCCAGCATCGGTGCGCGAGGTGCTTACTTGCTCACCTGGACCGTGACGCTGCTGCTGTTGCCGGCGGCATCCTTGGCCACGGCGGTGATCGTGTGGTTGCCGGATGCCGCCTTGCGCGCGTTCCAGTTGTAGCTCAGCGTTCCGCCGCTGGCGGTGGCGACCGTCTTGCCGTCGATGGACAGCGTCTGGCTGATGCCGGTGCTGCCGGCGTTGTCGGACGCCACCAGGCTGATGCTCACGGTCCCCGAGACCCAGGTGCCATTGCCCGGATTCCTGATCGAGACGACCGGGGGCGTGGTGTCAGCGGGCAGGGCCGTGACCGGATTGGAGACGTTGATCGCCACCGAGGCCGAACTGGCCGCATTGCCCGCGGCATCGATCGCGTAAGCCGAAACATTGGCCGTGCCATTGGCCGCGGTGGCCGAATCCCAGCTGAAGGCATAGGGCGCGGCCGTATCGGTGGCCACGGTCTTGCCATTGACCCGCAGTTCGACGCGGTTCACGCCGACGTTGTCGCTGGCATTGACATCCACCGTCACCAGGCCGGTGACCGTAGCGCCGCCCTGCAGCGAGGCGATAGCCACGGCCGGAGCCTGCGTGTCCGGGGCCTGTGCGTTAACGGTCGCCTGCACGGCGGCGGCCGCATTGACGCGGCCATGGCCATACTTCTTGTCGCGGCCGGCATCGCCGAGGTCCAGCGCGCTGGAATACAGCAGGCTCTCGATCTGGCTGCCGGCCAGGGCCGGCTTGGCCGCCATCATCAGCCCGACGACGCCCGACACCACCGGGCTCGCCATCGAGGTGCCCCACCAGGCCTGGTAGCCGCCATCGCGGGTCGTGGTCCAGATGTCCTTGCCCGGCGCGGCAATCGTCACGAAGCTACCCCAGCTGGAGAAGCTCGTCAGCGCATCGGTGCTGTCGGTTGCCGACACCACGACCATCGTGCTGGTCGGCGCAATGCTCTCTTCGATGCCGTTGTTGCCCGCGGCCACCACCACCAGGCCGCCCTTGCTCTTCATGTAGCTGGCCGCGCTCTGCACCGCCGAGCTGCCGGCCACGCCCACATAGCTGATGTTGGCAATGCGCGCGCCGTTGTCGGCCGCCCAGGTCACGCCCTGCGCCACCGTGCTCCAGTAGGCGTAGGCGTTGGCATCGGCGATGCGCACCGGCATCAGCCGGGCCGCTCCCGCCACGGCCGCCACGCCCGCGCCGTTGTTCAGCGTCGCCGCGGCGCCGCCGGCCACGGCCGTGCCATGGCCATGCACGTCGGTCGTGTTGGAGTTGTTGTCATAGAAGTTCCAGCCCGCCACCATGCGCGCCGCCAGATCCGGATGGCTGCTGTTCACGCCGGTGTCCAGGATCGCGATCGTCACCCCGGCGCCCTGGGTCGAATCCCAGGCGGTGGGGGCGCCGATCTTGTTCAGGTGCCATTCGCTGCCCGCATAGGGGTCGTTGACCGCCAGTGCCGGCGTCACGCGCTGGTCCAGCTCGGCAAACTTGAAGTGCGGGTTCTTGGCCAGCAGGGCTTGGATCGACCGCTCCGAACCCTGGCTCGGCAGGTCGACGATGTACAGATCGCTGCGGCCGATGCGGCGCGCCTTGGCGCCATGGCCCTTGACCACGCCGGCCACCTGCGCCTCGCTCAGGCCCGCGCGCGCTCCCACGAGCAAACGCCCGGGGGCGTGGACCGGCTCGCCGGCGGCCGGGGGCTGACGCCGCAGCGTTTCCTGCGGATCGCCCGCGAACTGCCGCTCAACACGCAGTACATGATGGCCATTGATCGTGACCAGCACGCAATAGTCGCCCTCGCAGTAGCTCAGCGCGGTTTCCTCGGCGGCGGGCGCCCAGGCGCTGCGATCGGTCTTTTCGCAGGCGGTGCGACCCAATTGCAGGCCGCTGATCTCGCCATAGCCCTGCTTGCCGACGATCGCGTCGCGCCGGATCAGCACCAGCTCGTCGAATTTGTGGGCCGCCATGCGTTGACGCAGACGTGCTCGCATTTCCGGCGGAATATCCTGAAAGCGCTCGACCGTCGAGGCCGGCTCGCCGCGGAATTCCGGCTGGGTGGAAGGGCTCCACTGGCAGCTGCCAGTAGCCAGGCTGGCGGCCAATGCGATTGCGGTCAATGCCATGGTGACTTACTCCATTCACGCGAGTTGCGCCGCCACGGTGTCGTGATGTCGCCCCTGCAAGTTAACTGTTACTGCCGCATCCGATCGTTCGATCTGACGCTGGTTCACAGCTTAGAAAAGCGGCCCCACGACCGTCTGTAAGCCATTGTTGCCACGCGCGATGCGGTTGGCATTTCAGTGCATTAGTGCGCAATTCGCCCGCAACGGCAAGATCAGTCCCGCGACCGGGGGGGAGGCGGCGAGCGTTTTTAGCGCCGATCAGGCGGCCCATCGGATGCAACGGATCGAGCTCGCGTCGATACGGCGGCGGGCGGTTTTCGCGAGGCGGGCCAGCAGAGCGCATGCCCGGCGGGCCTCCGGCTGGCGTGGCGCCGCGGAGGCCGGTTCAGCGCTCACGCGCTCACAGGAAATCCAGGCTGCGCCGCGTCGACGCGCCATGTTCTGGCATCGGCAGCGATTCATCGCACCAGCCAATGTCGCGCAAGGCGCGCTGATCCAGTTCGCGGATACCGGCCAGTTGGGCCGGGTTGCGCAGCATGGCGTCACGCAGCGTCGACCACCAGTGCCGCAGCAGCCCGGGATGGCTGGCGGAAGGGGCCGATGTGGCGTCGCACGGGGCGGCAGGGCAGGCATTCATCTTGGCATCTCCAGGCGGGTTCGAGGGCTCGCGAGTGAATTCAGGATAGGGCTGGCGACTGGACAAAGGAATTGATTGTTTTTTGCCGATCTGGTCAAAATAGCTAACCAGTAACCCGCTCGCCCACAGTCCCGCCATGGCACGCCTACCGCTCAACACCCTGCCCACTTTCCGCGTTGTGGCCCAGTTGCAAAACCTGCGTGCCGCGGCCGACAGCCTGCACCTGACCCATAGCGCGGTCAGCCACCAACTGCGCGTTCTGGAGACCCAGCTGGGCCATGCGCTGTTCGAGCGCCGCGGTCGACGCCTGGTGCTGAACAGCGCCGGTGTGGCCCTGCTGGCCAGCGTCGACAAGGCCCTGGCCGAGTTGGAGCGCGGCGTTGCGGCCGCGGCCGACGCGGCCGACCTGGATGCGCAGATCCTGCGCCTGTCGGTGCTGCCCTCGTTTGCGCAGCGCTGGCTGCTGCCGCGCATGCAGAGCTGGCGCAGGCGTCACCCGGGCCTGGCGCTGGAGATCAGCACCTCGGCCCAGTTGGTGGACCTGGCGCGCGAGGGCTTCCACGCCGGCATACGCCAGGGCAGCGGGCCCTGGCCGGGACTGAATTCCGAGGTGCTGATCGGCACCTCGATGCCCCTGGTCGTGGTGGGCTCGCCGGCGGCGGCCAAACGCCTGGGGCTGAATTCGAAGCGCCGCCATGCCGAGCCGCACGAGAGCTGCTTCGGCGCCGAGCCGCTGCTGGGCGATGCCGAGCCCTGGACGCAATGGTTCGCGGCCGCCGGCGTGATGCGACGGATCACGCCGGTGGCGGTGTTCAACGATGCCGGCCTGATGTTGCAGGCGGCCGAGCAGGACCTGGGCATCGCGCTGGCGCGCGAGATCCTGGCGGCCGACGCGCTGCGCGCCGGGCGGCTGCAGCGCCTCTCCAAGCTGACCATCAGCTACGAGCATGCCAAGCCCTACCACCTGGCCTATCCTCCCAGTCTGCAGGACTGGCCGCCGCTGGTGGCGCTGCGGCAATGGTTGCGCGAGGAACTGGCCGCTTAGCCGCCCGGGCGGCATGGGAAATGCCTGCCAGCAGCGCATCCGTGCGATCTTCCTTCTAGGAGTTCACCATGTCCGACGGCTCCGACACCCTGTTCTCACATGTCAAACCCGGCCAGACCGCCTATAGGGGCGGCGGCCTGCGCGACTTCTTCCTCTACCGCGACCTGGGCATCGCCGCCGCCACCCACGGCAAGGTGATCGCCCATCTGGTCAAGGCCAACGAGGCGCCCGAGAAGGGCACCGGCTGGCACCGCCATGAGGCCGAGTTCCAGATCGTCATCATGCTCAGCGGCTGGGCCCGCTTCATGTACGAGGACCAGGAAACCCTGGTGCAGGCCGGCGACTGCGTGCACCAGCGACCGGGCATCCGCCACTTCCTGTTCGACTACTCGCCGGACATGGAATATCTGGAGATCGTCTCGCCGGCCGATTTCAAGACTATCGACGTGGAGCCGGTCTGCGCGATACCGGACCCGACGCCCTGGACATGAGCATGGCGGCACCGGGAAGGTGCCGAGCCGTTCAGAACTCGGCGTCCAGCTCGTCGATCTCGTCCGGTTCGGCCTTGGCCGCCGCCACCAATTCCCGCATCGCCGGCAGCGCCATCACGGTCTTGCAATGGGCCGCGCAGCCCTTGTCGAGCTGGACGTCGTAGCTCAGGAAGCGCGCCACCACCGGCGCGAACATCGCGTCGGCCATGCAGGGCCCGGCTCCGAACAACCAGGGGCCGCCGTAGCGCTCCAGGCATTCGTTCCAGATCGTCGTGATGCGGGTGATGTCGCCCCCGCGCGCGACCAGAGCTTGAAGCCCGGAAAATGGCCCTTGATAGCCAGCGTGTCCCGGACCTGGACGCCCTCATGCTTCAGCATCGGCACCCGCATCGAGGCCGAGAGCAGCAGCATCTCGGCCTTCATCTCGGGGGCGTCCGGCGGGATCACATGCGCTAGCGGACGCCGTCGATCCGGCCTTGCCGGGCGGCCGGCGTC
This sequence comes from Roseateles sp. GW821-FHT09B06, assembly GCF_059418245.1. Classification (NCBI taxonomy): domain Bacteria; kingdom Pseudomonadati; phylum Pseudomonadota; class Betaproteobacteria; order Burkholderiales; family Sphaerotilaceae; genus Roseateles; species Roseateles sp. GW821-FHT09B06. Next base: position 60,650 of record NZ_JBWKPM010000028.1, read on the forward strand.
GCCCCCCGAGGGGGCGCGCGCAGCGCGTAGGGGGTGGTCATTGACACAGGCCGAGGATGCGCTCCTCGGCCGAGCAGCGTGGCGTCTTCCTCGGGTTGCAGCTGCGCAGCTCGCGCGTGGTGGGCGGGTAGTAGGTCCAGCCCGGGCCCAGCTCGGGCGTGGCCAGCCTGACCTCGCGCCACTTCGGATGGCCCTGCGCCTGCAGGCGCTCGAAGTTCTGGCACAGGGCGCGGCCGAAGCTGCGGAAGCTCTCCACCGTGCCCTTCAGGTTGTAGTCGTAGGTGACCAGGAAGGCCCCGACGGAGATCGTGGTGAAGTCCTCGCCGAGCAGGTTGGGGTAGCTGGCGGCACGCACCGTGGCCGGTGCATAGACCGTCAGCGGCAGCCTGGCCGTGGCATGGTCGGGGTCGAACCTCAGCAGCTTGATGAACTTCTGCGCCTCGGGTTTCATATTGGCGATCAGCGGCGCGGGCTGGCCGGCCGCCACCACCACCACGTCCACCGACTTGTCGCCGATCAGCTTGACCAGGGCCTCTTCGTTGGACATGAAGGAGGCCTGCGCATCGGGCATCGCGCCGCCGAACATCATGCGGTAGAGCGTGTGCGTGATCAGCGCCGCGCCGCTGCCGACCAGGCCGCCGTTGATCTTGGCGTCCCTGACCTCGTGCAGATAGTTGAGCGGCGAGTCGGCCCGCACGATGTAGTGGATCTCGGTGTTGTAGAGCGGCAGGATCACGCGCAGCGGCCTGACCAGGGCCGCGGCCTCGGCGTTGCCGGCGCCCGAGCGGTCGACGAAGGCCTGGAACACATCGGCCTGCACCACCGCGAACTTCACGCCCGGCTCGTAGCGCAGCAGCTTGACGTTGGCGGCCGAGCCCGAGGTGGCCAGCACCTCCAGATTGATGCCGGCGTCCGGCGCCACGAACCTGGCCAGGTCCTTGCCGATCGCGTAATAGGTGCCCTTGTCGGAAGCGGTGACGATCTTGTAGTCGACGGGCGCCGCCGCCGCGCCGCCGGCGGCCAGGGCGAGCAGGGCGCACAGGAGCTTCGGGCGGGCCAGCATCGTGATGATCGGCATCTCAGGGCCTTTGGGTGTTGTCGTTGAGCGTGCACAGCCCCAGCGCCGCCATGGCCTCGGTACAGGGCCCCAGCGCCGGGGGCGGCTGCTGGGCCGGGTCGGCGGCCAGCTCCGAGCGGCGCGTTCCCTGGGGACGGGGCGTTGCGACCGGCGCCGCAGCGGCGCGGACCGGGGCGGCACGGGGGCGTGCCGGGCCGGCCGCGGGGGGCGCCAGCTCGATCGCCGCGGCGGCGACCGAGGCCGGCTCCGCGGCGGGCATGGGGTCCGGCGCGGCGTTTTGCGGGGGCGACTCGGCCGTTCCCGGTGCGGCCTCGGCGAGGGGCGGCAGCGCGCTGCCGTGCGGTACCGCGCTGGCGGCCTGCAGGGGGGCCGGCGCGGGGGAGGTGACGGTGGCCGTCGGGCCGGGTTTTCTTGCGCCGAAACCGTAGTAGCCGAGCGCCGCCGCACCCAGCAGCACCAGACCCAGCAGCAGGGGCCAGCGCCGCTCTTCCGCGGGC